>CAZHPL010000360.1:0-2549 GCA_964534495.1 uncultured Lishizhenia sp. | reverse complement strand
CTTGCGGAGAAGATTTACACAGCTTGGTAACTCTTTGGTATTTGTAGATAAACTGCAAACTGTTCTTCCATTGCACATTCCATTTTGTAAGTCTCCATCACAGCAGAATGTATTTCCATTCTGTGTAAATGACTGTGTACCGGAAGGGCATGCTTGAAGTTGTATGTCAGTATCTTTCAAATCAATAAACCCTTCCTTAGGACTCTCGTCGCCTTTATAGATGATTGCCAAAAAGACTGAAATTCCTAATAAAAGGAAGGCAACCAAGACTGTTTGTAAAGGAATAACTACCTTCATCTGACCTATTCTGCTATTGTTTTTATCTTGGTATGAAGTATCCTACTAAAAATCCTAGTACTAAAAACAATAAACCTACAAGCATTATAACGGGGAGGCCTCGTAAAGTGGGAGGAAGACCAAAGGTTCCTGTGCCATAGGTTGTTAGATTTAATCCAAAATAAAAGAGCATTGTTATTCCAAAGAGGATTCCAAATGCTACAAAAAAACCAATGATAATAGTTTCAATCGTATCTGCATCAAATGTATCGTTTCCAGCGAGTGGTCCCGCGGCCATTTGAGCTTCATCCGAAGATGCTTTGAAATCTTTTAGAGTTGTTGTATTTTGATTCACGGTAAACTGAACTTTTTCATCATCGGATACATTTCGTAATAAATCCAACGGAACACATTTATATTTAGAAATATCAATGCTGTCTGTTGAAACTCCACCAGTCATTTACTATACTATATAAGGATTATAGGCCGGTCCATCGAACTGGTAAACGCTAACTTTCCCTTCGTCTCCATTTGCCATTCTAACCTTTTCACCACTAAAGATTTCATCACATCCAATCTGGTCTTGGCAATCGCGACCTTTGTAGCGAATCGGGACAGGAATCGGATTGTAGGTATCTGTACGCGTATAGTAGTTGTATCTATCACTTCCTGTTAGGGTGCGACGACCATAGAGAGGCAAGGTTTGACCGCCTTGTGTCATTATGAATCCATAAGACTGATAGTTCTCAGGAGGGCCCTGTGTAGCATAGCCAAAGGGCGGAGGCATTACCATTGCACCTCCAACGATAGGATTTCCTCCAGGAGGAACGGCGGGACCTCCAAACCAGGCACGCAAAGGCTCAGGGGCGCGCGTATAGCGGTCATCTCCTCCACGAACATTTACATAGACAGGAGGAGGCCGTTGGAACTGGGCAGGGTCATTAAAGAAGCGCTTTGTAGCGTCTAAACTGGAAACCATACCAGGGGCAACTTCAAGTGATTTCATATAGGCTAAACCACCAAGGAGGCCAACGATGATAAAGACTATGAAAAGTACGACCCCAGGTGTTAAGCAGAAAATGCCGGGGGGACAAACTGCTCCTGATTTACGAGCCATCTATTGAGGTTAGTTAACTTTTAGTGCCTCGGCTGCTTGAGGGACAGGGCCAAACATTGTCTGGAAAGTATCGATAAGTTGCTTTCCATCCGCAAGCATTGGCTTCATTGTGCCGAGCATAGACATAAGAGACTTTTGGGTGTCAATGAGTTTCTGTGTATCTTCACTCATACGCTTCACCTGGTCAGGATTTAACGCATTCAACGCATTTAATACTGTCGTTCCCTGGTCAATGTGAGGACCGGCTTTTGATTCAGAAGGCATTACTCCAAGCTTGAAGAGTCCTTCAGGTTCACTCGCATCTTTGAATCCAGCAGTCGAAGGGGGTGCGGAAGGCGTAGCTGTAGGTGCAGAAGGAGCTGTTGTGGCAACAGGTGCAGGCTTGCTTGTTGCAGACTCAGATTTCTTCTCTTCTTTATCCTTGGGGACAGTAGGCTCGCTAACGTCTTCAAAACCCTCTACATATCCACTTGCATAGACACCAATCGGCTGACGGGGCTCACGACGAGTGATTTTATCGACACGAGCTGCAATCTGTTGCGCACTATCATTCCCCATAAATCCTTCCTTGGGTTTGTTGTAGCGATTGATGAGCACAAGAAGTGCTCCTGTTATTAAGACAACTGCAGTTGTAATCTCAAGCGGCTGACCTATTCCGTAGACAATCAACCCTACAGCCATAGCCATTAAGAAAAAGGCGAACGGGATAGCAAAAATACCATACACCGTAAATAAACCAAGCAACGCATACGAAATGTTTTGCGTGATTTTCGTGGACTTCATCCTTCTACCTAAGCCTTGAGAAGAGGTGCGACGACTCGCTGTAAAATCCAAAATGCTGCTCCCACAAGAACACTCTTTCCAAGAAGACCTACCATCGTAAGGCTTCCTGTCGGCAAAATCATGCTGGGGAGATAATGAGCAACTAAAACATTGATTGCAGGAAGGCTAAAAACAAAGAACAAGAGAGCCACAACCAAAGGCGTCTTTACCTCATCAAGAACTCTGGCATAGATGTTTTTCTTGGGCTCCTCATATTCATATTCCTCCTGCTGCTGCTGTCTGGGCATCAATGGAGACCCCATCGTGCGGTCAACACCATGAATGGCAGCAGCAAAATCACCGGGTGTAGGATGCTCTCTTCGGATTACATGCG
>CAZHPL010000359.1:0-2557 GCA_964534495.1 uncultured Lishizhenia sp. | reverse complement strand
AAGCTGCACCTGCTTCTTGACGTGCTGAATCCCACGCTGTTTCGATGTCTTCTTCTTTCCAAACGATACGCATTCCTTTTCCACCACCACCAGCAGTTGCCTTGAGGATAACTGGATATTTGATTTCTGCAGCCGTTTTTTTAGCGTCTTCAACGTCTTTCAAAAGACCTTTTGAACCTGGAATACAAGGAACGCCTGCTGCAATCATTGTTGCTTTCGCAGTAGCTTTGTCTCCCATCCCTGCGATTTGTTCAGGCAAAGCACCAATGAACTTTATTCCGTGCTCTTGGCACACTTTCGAAAATTTTTCATTTTCAGAAAGGAAACCATATCCAGGATGGATTGCATCTGCATTGGTAATTTCCGCTGCTGCGATGATATTTGGAATTGAAAGATAGGATTTAGCACTCACTGGCGGACCGATACAAACCGCTTCGTCAGCAAACCTTACCGGTAAACTGTCCTTATCTGCTGTCGAATAAACGGCAACCGTTTTAATGCCCATTTCTTTACAGGTGCGAATTACTCTTAAAGCAATTTCACCTCGGTTGGCAACCAATATTTTTTTAAACATAAAAAACTAGTTTCGTTTCTTAAGAGATTATGCCGGATCAACCAAGAACAACGGCTGATCGTAATCAACAGGTGATGAATTATCAACCAATACTTTAACGATTTTACCTGAAATTTCAGCTTCGATTTCGTTAAATGTTTTCATTGCTTCGATGATGCAAAGTTTATCTCCCGGCTGAATCGTAGTTCCAACGCTAACAAAAGGATCTTTGTCTGGACCCGGTGTACGATAGAACGTTCCAATCATTGGAGATTTTATGGTTACATATTTTGAATCATCGTTGGAAGCGCTTGCTTCTGTTGAAGCTGGAGTCGCTACAGGAGCAGGAGCCGCTATTGGAGCTGCTGCAACTGGCGCTGCAACGTATGGTTGAGCAGGAGCCTGAACAATAATAGGCTGCTCTGAATGTCCGCTTGCTCCACCTTTGATGGTAACTTTAAAGCCTTCACTTTCGATTTCAACTTTACCAATACCTGTTTTGGAAACAAGTTTTATAAGATCTTTGATTTCTTCTAGATTCATTTTGTTGAATTTATATTGATAAATGTAATAATTAAATTAAGAATTATAAGCCCATTTAATATAAACGGCGCCCCATGTGAAACCACCACCAAAGGCAGATAAAATAATATTATCTCCTTTTTTTAATTGTTTCTCGTAATCCCATAGACACAAAGGCAAGGTAGCAGCTGTTGTGTTACCATATTTTTCAATGTTGATCATCACTTTTTCGCGTGGCAATCCCATGCGTTCAGCTGTAGCATCAATGATTCGTAAATTTGCTTGATGAGGTACTAACCAAGCTACGTCTTCGCTTGTTAAGTTGTTTTTCTCCATGATTTCTGCCGAAACTTCCGCCATATTGGTAACAGCAAATTTGAATACTTGTTTTCCTTCTTGTTTTACATAGTGCATGCGTTTTTCAACGGTTTCTATCGAAGGAGGGTTTACGCAGCCACCAGCGGGTTGAACTAAATATTCTCTTCCTGAACCATCACTACGTAGAATATAATCTTGGATTCCCAAGCCATCTTCAGTTGGCTCCAATAAAACCGCACCAGCACCGTCACCAAAAATCACGCAAGTCGCACGATCTTGGTAATCCATGATGGAAGTCATTTTGTCAACTCCAACAACAATTACTTTTTTATGTCTTCCTGTTTCAATGAATTGTGAAGCAGTAGAAAGTGCATAAATAAACCCTGAACATGCTGCTTTCAAGTCAAAACCCCAAGCGTTTTTCATACCCAACTTATCGCACAAAACATTGGCTGTACTTGGGAATGGATAATCAGGAGTAACTGTAGCTAAAATCACCAATTCGATGTCTAAAGGATCTAAGTTTTTCTTAGCTAATAATGCTTTAACAGCTTCAGCTGCCATGTCCGAAGAAGCACCGTTACGCATAATTCTTCGTTCTTTAATTCCGGTTCTGGACGTTATCCATTCGTCAGAAGTATCAACCATTTTCGCTAAGTCCTCATTGGACAAAACTTCATCTGGTAAGTAACCCTGAACACCTGTAATTGCAGCTGTTATTTTTTTCATAGTAGTTTAGTTAAAAGCGTCATTAATTTTGTTCGCCAATCCATTGAAAGCGACTTCTGACGCTAGTAAAATCATGTTTTTCACGGCTATATCATTTGAAATACCATGACCAATAATTACATTACCCTTTACACCTAAAATGGGCGTTCCACCGTAATTTTCGTAATTAAATCGATCAAAGTACTCGTCTCTGATTCCTCGTTTTCGCATCAGGGTATAAATCCCTTCGGCTTCTTTTAGTACCACGTTTCCGGTAAATCCATCACAGACAATCACATCAGCAACACCCATAAATAAATCACGACCTTCAACATTTCCGATGAAGTTAATTTCATCTGATTCAGCCATCATTTTGTGTGTTGCAATGGTCAAGAGATTACCTTTAGAATCTTCTTCTCCAATGTTCAATAGCGCCACGTTAGGCGTTTCAACTCC
>CAZHPL010000358.1:0-2581 GCA_964534495.1 uncultured Lishizhenia sp. | reverse complement strand
ATAGTGTCAACTTGGTAAAAGCCCACAGCATAGACATTGCCCTGTGCGTCACTGGCACAGTCGCCAGCACTCATATTGTAGTTGTTGTCTGTTTCTAAACTCTTTGACCAAACACGATCTAAACTGCCGTTGAGTTTTTCCACAAACATTTTATCTTTGTTAACGTTACTATCACGATAACGACCCGAGACAAATACGTTGCCACTTCCGTCTGTGTCAATGCCTGCGGCATATACGTTGTCTTGAGCATTGGATAGAATTTTTTGTGTAACTACATCACCTGTGGCTGTGTCGATGTCTAAGACCAGCACTTGATCAGCACCGCCATCATTGCGGTTCATTACCATTGCTAGTCTTGTGCCAGTACGTTCTTCAATAAAGGCTTCGCCCTGCCAGTTACCAGCATTGTATTCTTTTTTCCACTCTATTCCGCCATCGAATACAAACTTGATCAAATGAGCATTATTATCTCCGCTTTCTAAAGCAACATATACATTGTCACCGGAATCAACTGCTAGAGCAGTAGGCTCTGCTTGATCAATACTATGTTGCCATAGTAGAGTACCAGTTGGCGAATATTTTGTAATCACTGCTACTGTATCAGCATCGTCAAATGTTTCTGTTAATGTATAAACACAGCCCTGGCTGTCGTGACGAACACCACGACCATAAATGTTTTGACTTTCTCTACGCTGTGAAGCCACCCAATATTTCGTCGATCCTGTATTAACTACAACACCGCCTTCGTCTGTTAGACTAGAACTACTGCCGCCAGCATAGGACAATGAAGTCCAAGCAGTTGCACCGTCACCAATCTTAAACTTCCCAGTGTCGTATTCAAATCCTGGTTCACCTTGTGCTAGGATAGGGTTTACTGATGTCCAGGTCGCTGCCAGGTCTCTTCTAAATTTAATTTTTGCCATTTATTATGCTCCGTTACCGTCTATTAGTAGTTCACCAGCCGATGGTGTATTGGCGTTACCGCCGTCAATTTCTAAATTCTGTACCGCCGTCAATCTTGCCGCTAGTTCGTCCAATGCGGCTGCGATAGTATTTACCGTAGGATTATTCCAGTGATCTGGGTTGTCAGGTGTGTAACTGGTAGCACCGCCACCTAATACACTCTGTCCATTACTGTCAATAATATCACCGCCGGCAGGTAATCTTAGTGCTCCGCGATTATCAAATTCAAACGTCTTGTCGCCGTCTTCGCCATTGTTAGCGGTAATCTGAACAACATTGCGAGCATATAATCGTATGTTGCTGCTGGCAGAACCGGTGTTCCAAATTGTTAACTCTTGGCCGTTTGACTGAGCGTTAACTGATGGAATTCCAATATATGCGTTACTCTCGCCGCCCGGATCAAGATATAGATTGTAGTAGCCCCAACCATTACCGTTTTGACCTTTTGTTGCTAATGTGCTACCGTCAATCTTTAAATTACCTAAGTCTGTGGCACCACCTAAAACACTTTGACCATTACTGTCAACAATGTCCCCACCTTCTGGTAATTCTAAATTACCGCTAGTGTTAAACTGCCATTGTCTGTTAGTACCAGATGCTCTGATAACCACATCACTGTCTGACTGAATGATTAGATCAGCATCATTGGTTCTGATGGTCATTTCTTCTGCTTCTAAAGTACTGCCATCGATAGTAAAGTTACCTAGGTCAGCACCGCCGTTTTCATATTCAACATCTGCGGCGTTTGTGCTAACTGTGAAAGGAATCTGTATCCAATCAGTAAGGTTAGTAGAACCAAAATTAGCAATAGGATCTTGTTCTGCACCAACATAGGCTCGCATAAAGTCACGCATCTTAGCCGCAACTGCTTGATCGAGTCCAGCACCGTTATTAGTAACAGTGATGCTGTCAATCTTACCGTCATCTAGTTGATCTACCGAGTACTCAGGAGGTACATAGCCCTGTGGTGCTGCCAACACCTGTTGTAATATATCAAAGTGTGCGGCATCGACGACCACCGGTATTGAAGAGAAAGTATAGTTTTGATCGCCCTTTTCTTCTACTTCATCTATGGTATAATTAACACCTCGAGTAATACCCGGCAATACTAACTTACCTGTAGCGGATTCTGTAATTACTGAGTTTCCAACTGTAATAGAACCCGGTCCTACATAAATGTGTCTTACTCGGTTTAGGGGTGTACCAATATCTTGTAAGTTATCTGTTGTAGGAACAAAGTGGTTGTTTATGTCATTAGTCCAACCCGGTAATGGTGGATTTTGTTGTACATACTGTATGACATAATTTTCTGTTGCAAGATTTGCAGACTGTGTAGCAGTTGTATTAGTGCTTGTTCCAATTACAAGTGTGTTACTTGCTGTATTGATAGAGATAGGAACTCCACCGATAAAAATTGTCGATGTTCCTACGTAGAGACTACGCCACTGATTGGACAAACTTCCTAGATCATAGGTAAGATCTAAGGAAGGAATAATATGTGTAGTTACTGTAGTCAAATCTGGTGTTGCACCTGTAGCACCTTGTGGACCTTGCAGGCCTTGTGGACCAGTTGCACCTGTAGCACCGTCATTACCTGCAAGACCAGTTGCACCTTGAA
>CAZHPL010000357.1:0-2596 GCA_964534495.1 uncultured Lishizhenia sp. | reverse complement strand
TCTTCTCGAAATATCTCTTTTGATAACTCTAATTTAAAGTCAAAATAGATATAAGCTGTATTTCTAATTTCAGTATTCAAAGCAAGGTTGTCTAATTCGTTTATTGAGTAAGTGAAAGTTCCTTGACTTCCTTCCAAATTTTCATCTGAAGGTAATAGGTTAATTCCATTAAAACGGAAACTTGCGATGCGTGTCACTGGATCAACACTATAGGAAACCGGATGTTTAGAACTAATGAAACGGAAGGTTGATAAAATACGGGAGAAGTTGATAAATCCAATAGGGGAGAAATCGTATCGCGAACCACAACATTCAATGCGGGATAATTTCCATCATTTTGAAAACGAATCGTGTAAATTAAATTCTCTTTTACCATTGGCTGAATTAATTCCGGTAAATTACATTGCTTGTCGTTTGGATCGTACGAGTTTAGTACAGTTGCAGTAAATGTTTGGCTGTTGAATAACATATCGGTTTCGTTTTCCGCTAAAACATTAACAGAGAAAGGAAATAATGTTCCTGCTGGTGTAGTACCTGCAAATTGACATGGAAACGAAACATGTGTACATCCACTTAAATAGGGAAGATTGAATGTAACGGTGTCGTTTGCAAAAGTGGCATTTGTGATGTTTGTTAAAACGGGTGTTACGCCTTGAGGAATAGCAATTTTAACAGTGGTATTTGCATTGTTTCCGCAGGAGATGTTACATAATTGAACCGTTACATTTCCTGTTTCAAGTGGTGCAACGAATTGGAAAGCGGACGCCATTGTGATTTCTAAATTGGGAATTAACCCAGTTCCTGCGCATTCTAGTTGAACATTCATGGGTAGGTTTTCAGCGCGTCCGCTCGGATCAAAAGAGCTGATGGTGAAATCTGGCGACGTTTGAGTGTATCCGTTGTTTTGAAGCCAAGCGTCATTGATACTAACCGTAAATGGAACATCTGATTCATTCAGTTGTGTATAATATTGATTTCCAAATGAATTGACAGGATAAATGGTGGTAACTACACCTGATGCACCTGTAACATCATACGGGACGTTGTTCAAAAAAGTAGAAGAAGGATTCAATAAAGAAATCACATTGAAAAAACCACATTCGGTCGTCGTTGGGACCACACAATCAAAAGATTGGCTCGCAACTAATTGACCACCTAAGTTTCCACTTTTAACGGTTGTAACGGCTTGGTAATTTCCAGGAAGTGAATAGTCGTGGCTAAACTCATAGCACGATTGCGTGTTTGGAGCGCCATAACCGATGAGGGTGTCTTTGTCTCCATCCGTCCAGTCAACAACAATCTCAGCACCAGATTCTGCTTGCGAACCATAATTGACACAAGCCAACATGCGTGAATGACATCCAATGCCTGGAATGTTTACATATTCCATATTTACGGATACAGCTTGTGCCGTTGCTTGCTGCCAAAAACTGGTCAAAAGCATTCCGAGTAGGGTTAAATTTCTTTTCATATCAATAATTCAGTGTTTTTTATCTGCTTAATTTGATGAGCAATTCGTCTTTTACAGATTAATACTAAAAGCTCTTCCTATTGACTTTACAGATCTATTTATAGTTGCATACGTGAGCAATAGATTGCTTCAAAAGGCTTTTCATACTTCCATAAGTAGGACTTAGTTTCTACAAAATGATAAATTAAACACTTGCTTACTTGGTTTTTCGCGGGTCTTTAGAATGCATTTTAGCGTTTTTCATTCTTGGATGCAATCCGAGCATAGAATCTAAAATACTGAACTAATTCTAGGGATTTTATTTTCTCCAAACTGAAATAAATTTCAATAGATCTAAAAAACAAAAAACCCAACACTTGAGTGTTGGGTTCTTTTCGTGACCTTGTTAGGATTCAAACCTAAAACCTTCTGAGCCGTAATCAGATGCGCTATTCAGTTGCGCCACAAGGCCGTTTGCGGGTGCAAAGATAAGTATTTTTTCTTAATACAAACAAATTTTTTAGTTGATTCATAAAAACTTTGGAATTGTTATTTTTGTAAAAACTCACTATGCGCTTTAATTTATCTGAAATCAACGATCTCATTCGCAACCGAAGAACCATCTATCCGGAGCAATTTTCTGAACGTAAAGTACAAAAAGATCAAATTGAAGTAATTCTGAATAATGCGCAATGGGCTCCAACACACGGGAATACACAACCTTGGCGCTTTCACGTGTTTACTGAGCAAGCGCGCGAGAACCTAAGTCAATTTTTGGGTGAAACTTATTTGAAATTAACTCCCGCAGATAAGCAAAATGATGCCAAACTAGCCAAAATGTTGCGTCGTCCACTACTATCTTCAGTCGTAATTGCCGTTTCCATGAAGCGACAGGAAGAAGCTAAAATTTCAGAAATAGAGGAAATCGAAGCCGTAGCTTGTGCCATTCAAAACATGCATTTGACTTGTACAGCCTATGGTTTAGGAGGTTTTTGGTCCACACCAAAAATTATTTACACTGCTGAAATGAATGCATTTCTAGGTTTAGGAGATCAAGATAGATGCTTGGGCTTGTTTTATATCGGTTATCCTTCGATTGAGTGGCCATCAGCTCATCGAAAACCATTGGAATATAACACAACTTGG
>CAZHPL010000356.1:0-2619 GCA_964534495.1 uncultured Lishizhenia sp. | reverse complement strand
GTTACCTTCGATCATTTCGAAGTATTTGGATTTGTCCCAGATTTCAATGCGATCATTGTAGGCAATCAGCATGATTTCCTGTTTCAAGCCGACACGTTCCATGTGCGTTGAAGGAATCAATACTCTACCTGCATTGTCCAAAGCGATTTGTTTAGCACCTTGATGAAAAAGGCGGTAAAACATACGATTCTTTGGTTTGAAAAGGTTCATTTTTGAAAGTTTATCGCTGATTTTCTCCCATTCAGGAAGAGGATATAGCGTCAAACAATCTTCAAAACCTTTATTCAGCATGAAATCACGTTGAGACGCAGGAGGAAGCTGCTTCCGTAAACCGGAAGGGAACAAGAAACGGCCTTTCTCGTCCAATTTTACTTCAAATTCTCCTACTAATCCTGCCATGACGTAATAATGGGTAAAATTAGAGAGATTTTACCACTTTTTACCACTAAACTATATTTTGTTGATAACTTCTAACGAAACGAATTCAATAAGGTTTCTTTTTTAGCAACAAAAAGCAATTTTTTCTAGAAAAAACAAGCGATTTAGAAAATGTGGGAGTAAATGGGAGATTTTTTCACAATTCGATTTTTTAGGATTCATCAGTGATATTTGGAGACAAAAAAAACCCGTCCAAATCAATGGACGGGTTTAAAAAAAAGCTCGACTTCTTTACTTACTGTCGGATGTGCCGGGTGGTTTGTTTTACTCCAATTTCATCTTCCACAGTGATGAAATACAAACCCTGTATTCGCATAACTCTATTTATTAATAAATTGGTAGTTCCAGTAGAAACGTTTGTTGAAAAAGATTCAAGTAATTTTCCGCTTGCATCAGCAATTGAGACTTTATACAATTGATCTTTAGGAGAGTTGATTGAAAGATAAACCTCATCTTTCGAAGGATTTGGATAGACCTTCACCTCATCTTTATTATTAGTACAGTTCAACAGAATTGGACCGTACATTTTAGAGGTTCCATCATTGTCAAATTGCAATAAGCGATAATAGGTTTCATCCGCTGTTTTATCTTTAACTGAAAACAGGTAATCTAATTGCTCGGTTGAGTTGCCAGCAGCTTGAACTTTGCCACTTACAACCCATTCTTTTCCATCCGTAGATTCTTGGATTAGAAAGTAATCGCTATTATTTTCTGATGCCGTTTGCCATGACAAAAAGCTTCCTTTTTCAGAACAAATGGCATTAAAACTCAACAACTCTACAGGTAATGGATTTGAATTATTTCCTCCTCCGTTAAACCATGAGAACCCTGTAACATCAATACTTTCAATTACATAATCTGTTCCTGCAGCAATCGTTTCTAACGCGCTAAATGTTCCAGCCGGTTCCCAAGGACCATGACCATCTGCATCAGCGTTGTTTCCTGGCGCTTTAACTAGTCTTAATGAAGGAGGATCGTTTAAGATACCTGCTTGATCGATGCTTCCAGGTGTATTGATACGTAGTTTCAATTTGTATTTTTTCGAATTTAGTGCGTTGTAAGCATTTCCATTTTCATCATAAGGTGTCATTTCCCAATAACCCGTTGTGTCTGCATTTTGAATGTATCTGTAATTCGTTTCATTATTTGATAATGGGAAATTCGAATACGCATCTTGCGGTTTACCAGAATGATACTTCACAATAACATACCCACCTTCAGTAGTTTCAGTGAAATTCACCTGCGCATAACGATTCAAATTGGATAAACCAACAGGAAAAATACCACTAGCTTGAGATGCATTTGGAGTGGTTGAAAACCAACGTTTTAAAGGCCCAACAATCGTTCCACTGTTCCAAACAATTCCTCCAGTAGTAGATTTGTCTTTACCTATTTCTAGCATTTTTGTATCATCAGTAATAACATTCCCAGCATACATTGTTAAGTTACCCTTAACTCTAACAGATTCAGTTAAAGTAGCATCTCCACTTGATTGTGAAATGGTTAAATTATAGAATCCAGGGATTGTTCCATTCGGTTGTTCTATCGTTTGATTTGAACCTGTGAACTCAATTGTATTTGCATTTGAAGTCGCATCCAATGTTCCGCTATTTGTTAATGTTCCTTTGATTTTCACTACAGCATCAGATTGGATTGTCAACAATTTTCCTGAGTTAACTGTCAAATTATTGAATTCAGTCGTTCCAGCCATTGTTGCATCAGTATAGTTTATGACAACTGTACTTGTTTCTGCATTAAACGTTCCTTCATTTACCCATGTACCACTTCCTCCATTTATCGCTGGACCTCCATTCAAGGTTAAAGTTGATGAACCGCCATTAACAACTGCTCCCGATTTGATATACATCGTTCCTGCTGTTGGTGTTCCTGTCAAAGTCATTTGATTATTGTAAATTGTTGGGTCCACAACCACTTTTGTCAAACTTGATGGAACGGCTCCCGATGACCAGTTGATACCAGTTGACCAATCAGATCCTGTTGTTCCGCCTGCCGCTCCTAACCACAAGGTATCTGTACTCACTTTATTGGACAACATCCAGTATTTAGTAAAGGTTGCGTCACCTTCTTGAGCCAAGTAGAATAATCCATGATTTGACAACTCAACATACTTATCAGACGTGTTGATGTTTGTTTTACCGTGTTAATGTGGTGACATTCCAG
>CAZHPL010000355.1:0-2621 GCA_964534495.1 uncultured Lishizhenia sp. | reverse complement strand
CATTCGTTCTAACGACGCGAAAAGAGTGTTGAACAAATACCAACATAAAACAGCTCGTAACGCAGCTAGAAAATTACGCGCGTTGAAAGATGCTAATGAAGCGCAAACTTTGTTTTCTACTGTTGCAGGTATGTATGACAAGTTGGCTAAGAAAAACATCATTCACAAAAACAAAGCTGCAAACATCAAATCTGGTCTTCAGATTTTAGTAAACAAATTGTAATTTCATTTACAACATATTTTGAAGGGGCTATACGCCCCTTTTTTTGTTAAGTTTGTTTTTTTATGCAGTCGAAACTAGTTTTACTATTTTTCTCCTTGCTGTTGTTTCAATCGACTGCGCAGCATGTTCCTTTTTATAAAATAGATACGCTCAGAGCAGGTTCCAAAACGTTTGGCAATACAGATACCGCCGATTTTCAATCCTTACAATTAAGTGCTTCCTTTCCTGTTTTTGCGTCCGACAACAAATGGGGAATGCCTGGTGTTTCACAGCTTTTTGCTTCGCCCGGATATATTCATTATCCTGCTGTTGCTCCTGCAAATGCTACGTTTACAGCTTTGCCACACATTGGTTTGGGCTATTTTTTCGGGAGTCAGTCTTCTCAATTACTCAACGCAAACTACCAACAAGCTTTTCGCTATGGAATTTTAGTGAATTTGAATATTAAGAACCTTAAATCGGGTGGTTTTTATCGTAATTCGGAACTCTCAAATACTTCGTATGATGTTAAAGTACTCAAGTATGGAAAACGGTATTCATTTGCTTTTCAGGGCATTTTTCAAAATGAAAAGCGTTCTTGGAATGGTGGTGTAAGTGATTTGACACAGGTTGAAACCTACACACCGCAATTGGTTGCTGTAAATAAATCGGATGCAGCATCTCATTTTTCTTTTCAGCAGTACAAATTGGAAAATACCTTTCGAATTTTGGGAGATTCTCTCACTTTCATCGGTCTTCGAACGAAGCATGATTTGCGCGTGCAGAAACGAAGTTTTTCCGAATATGGCGATTTAGCCAATTTATACAATGCCATTTATGTGGATAGTTTCCAAACGAACGATTCTCTAAACTATTTTCAACTGAGTAACCAAGCGGGTTTGATGCTGAAAAATAAAAACTTGACGTTTGAGGCGACTACTGAATTACGAAACTGGAAATATACTTCGGGGAATTTAATATCCGACACGACCGAAATCTATATAAATGAGCAGCTTTTTTATCAGAAAGATAAGTTGCTGATACGTCATAATGGTTCTTGGAACGTAATCGGTGCGAAAAATGGATTGCAGTTTACGACGGATTTATTTATTCCTCTTTTGGGGATTGATTTTCAAGTGCACCATCAGTTCAAGGCTTTGGCACCAGAAGTAAGTCAACGAAAGTTCTTTTCCAATAATGTGAGTTATCAATTAAGTGATTTTTATTTGCAGCAAGGACAACAATTGACCGTTTCCGCTAAACGAAAAGTGGGGAATTGGCCGTTAAAGTTGAATTATTCCATGATTCAAGTGGCTAAAAATTATCGTTTTGATACCTTGAGTGCGATTTGGTCGCAGCAATTGACAACGTCTCAGCTTTTGGCTCAACACATTCAATTGGCAACCGATTTCCATACACGCTTGTTTCATTTGTATCCATGCTACACTTTGATATTGATGAATAAAGCCTATCAGTTTGTACCTACGCATCAAGTCGATGTTCGTTTTTTAATGAAAGGCGGCATCTTCAAGGCGAAGAAGTTGAAAGGGATGGTTGGTTTGGATGTGTTGGCTTTTTCAGGATATAAACCCTTGACATTCAATCCGCAAATGGGAATTTTTGATTGGGAAAAACTACCTCAAACGGCAAAAAACAAAGCCTTTGTCAATGCAGGTGTTTTCATCGGATTCGAAGTGGATCAGTTTCGTTTCTTCGCTCGTTGGGATAATATTCCCTATCTGTTCATGGATAAAAAAACACAGTTTATTCTAGGTTCGCCAATGGGTTCTACTCAAATTAAGTTGGGTGTTACTTGGGATTTTTGGAATTGATTAGGCTGTTGATTTCCTCTTAAACGCATAATAATACCCAATCAACACCAATCCACCGATAAAAGGAATCAAAGAAAGGTGTACGTATTTGATGGAGCAGTAAAGTGAGTGTTCCTCAAAGCCATAAAATTCAGAAATCATCCAATAACTGTTGGCCAAAATCCAACAAATAACTGCGTTATTATGGTACCATTCGCTCGGAGTTCTTCGAAATTGAACCGACATGTAAATCGAAAGTAAAAGGGTAGGTGCTATCATGCAAATACCAAGTGTTTTCCAACCCATCGCCCAACTCATGTCTTTGAAGAGCCAAAAAACGATGTGCAGGTTTTCCATTTTCCGCACAAACAAAGGCAATTGAAATGAATCAGGATTTTCTTGCATGAAAGTCAATACGTATTTGTTGTTTTGGGGTTCCAATTATACATAAAAAAAGCCGACAATTATGCCGGCTAGATTTTTATAGTAAGAAGTAAATTAAGCTGTTACACCTAATACTTCAGCCATTTTAGCTCCGATATGTGCAGGAGAATCAACTACGTGAATTCCACACTCGCGCATGATGCGTTTTTTAGCCTCTGCAGTAT
>CAZHPL010000354.1:0-2628 GCA_964534495.1 uncultured Lishizhenia sp. | reverse complement strand
GTTGCCAATTTTGTGAAGTTAGCAAAAGATGGTTTTTATGACGGTTTGAAATGGCACCGTGTAATTCCAGATTTCGTAATTCAAGGTGGATGTCCAAATTCACGTGAAGGTGCAACAGGTATGCCAGGAACAGGTGGGCCAGGTTATAAAATCGACTGTGAGTTAAACGGTGATAACCAATTTCACGACAGAGGAGTGCTTTCGATGGCGCATGCAGGAAGAAACACAGGTGGTTCACAGTTTTTCGTTTGCCACTCTCGCAACAATACTGCACACTTGGATCGTCAACACACGTGTTTTGGAAAAGTGACTGAAGGATTGGATGTACTGGATGACATTCGTCAAGGAGATGCAATTGTTTCTATTGAAATCATCGATTAATTCACGAATAATGATACAATTAAAAAAAGCGAGTCTCCTATTTGCTTTAGCCCTTGGAACAAGTGCTTTCGCGCAACAATACAGCACCAAATTCGACGAAAAAACAGAACTTTTCGGAGTAGTAGATGCCAATGATAAATACATTGTTCAACCGATTTACAAATACATTGATTTTGAATTCGGTGAGCACAAAGGTATTTTTCAAGTAATGGACAAAAACGACAAAATCGGTTTCATCAACGAAACGGGGAAATTAGTTGTTCCGTGTAAATATTACTTGTTCGAAGGATTTGAAAATGGTTATTCAATCGTTGCGATTTCGGTTACAGAAACGGAATCTAAGTGGGGATTGATGGACAGCACAGGCAAAGAAACGATTGCCTTAGTGTATGATTACCTGGATTATTTCCCTGCTTTTAAAGTTGTTTCTTATACAGACAAAGAATCGTTTAAAGCCGGTTTAATGGACGTTAATGGAAAAACGATAATCACTCCACAGTACGATGCACTTTCAATGGGAGTGGGCGCAGGTTTATGGTCGGTTTCAAAAGACTATAAATTCGGAGCGGTTAATTTGAAAAACCAAGTGATTATTCCTTTTAAATTCAATTTCATCGGCACTTTTTCAGACGACATCAAAATGGCAGTTGCTATCGGAGATGTGGAAGGAAAATACGGCGTTATTGACGCAACAGGAAAAACAGTTATTCCTTACGAATACGAAGACGCCTACATTTCAAGTCGTTTTATTCTTGCAAGTAAAGGCGGTAAATGGGGTGTTTTATCAAAATCAGGAGCCGTTGTAATTCCGTTTGAGTACAAATCCATTTCTTCTGTAATTGACAATTCATGTTACGTTTACAAAACGGACACCGATGAAGGAGTTAAAATCGATTTGAGCGGAAAGTAATATTTCGTTCTACTAAATTTGAAGGCTGTCTGAAAAGGCAGCTTTTTTTTTGAATAATTTTAAAAGTCGACTATTACTGTTATTGATTTTATTTTTAACTTTAATAAAACAACCATTTTATGAACACAATCAAACTCACTTTGTCAGTTTTATTTATACTGACTAACTTATTAATTAATGCACAGATAAATCTTAAAGCAGAGGATGTAAATCGTTATAGAGAAAAGCAATTAATTGTAGTAGTTCCAGAAGATAAAGAAATTGGTGAAATGCTAAAGACTGCATTTGATGCAAAATGGTCTTTTAACAAGGATATTATATACACTTCTTTCGACGACGCTAAAGAAATGTCAAAAGAATCGCCGAACACCTATTTGACGGCAATGCTTTCGATGACAATTGCAAAAAGAGTAACTACTGAGTATTGGGGTAAAAATAGTCCTAGCAATATTGCTTCGAGGAGCTCAGTTACAGTTGGTGATATGATGGACATACATTATTTTGAAGACGATGAAAGCCGTTATTTTAGAGTTCCACTTCAAAGCTATGACAGTATTTCAAGTTATTTGTTTATGGAAGGAGTTCAGCGCTCGTGCCAATTAATGAGTGACATTGAGCTCCTTGGTACATGGAATAAATATTATTTCAATATCAAAAACATTTCTATTTCAGAATTGAAAGATAAGGTTTTATTGGTGCCTATTGAAAATGTTAAACACATAGAAGATACAGCGAAGTTAGCAAAAGCATATCCTTATACAGTAAGATTTGTACCAATGTCAACTGTTTATGAAAAAATAGAAAACTCGGATCCTAATTTTGCTTACATCGTTGTACTTGAAATGGAAGTAAATATGTTTTTTAAGTTTCTGTGTACAACAGAAAACTCTAAAATATATGCCAAAGACGGAACTTTTGTTCAACAAACAGACCCCGTTTTGAATATGGAGCGTAAAAAGTACATCACGCAATCAGACATGAAGAATTTGTCCAGTAATCAGAAATAGTTGTTATCTTTTCTTTTGGGCGTTTCCCTGTTCAAAAGTCGTCATACTTCCTCCTTTTTTCAGGGTCGGGCTATCCGCTGCAATCTTTTTTCGTAACTCAAAAAGGATTTCCGCTTCTATCCCTAACGCGGGCTTGCCAATTGAAAATTTGAAAAGTGAAAATTGAAAAAAGTTCATTTTATTGAAATAAATCCCTCTGCGCACCTCTGTGAAAATCTCTGTGTACCTCTGTGGTTTTTATTTAACCACAAAGTCCACCAAGAAGTCACAAAGAACCACAAAGCAAAAACTATCCCTCCGCGCACCTCGTAGAAAATCACTGTCTATCAC
>CAZHPL010000353.1:0-2669 GCA_964534495.1 uncultured Lishizhenia sp. | reverse complement strand
AGGCTTTAGCTTTTGGGGTGGCTAATTTTATGTATGCTAATTATCTTGACAAAGAATTTTCATTTGTTGTGGAGGGAAATAAAATTACGTTGAAAGGCGGAACAGATGGTGCTTACAAACACATTTCCATTTGGATGAAAGCTATGTATATGGCAATTATTCTGCGTGCCAACAATGCCGTTGAAGAGCTATGCAAAACTTCAGAAGAAGTTTTTAAAAGTGCAAATATTAAAGCGAATGAATTTGACATGGCAATGGTTCAAGTACTGAAAGGATTGTTCGATGCCGAAAGCGACATCAAACACTGGATTTTGCAGGCCTTTAAGTTGTACGACTCCGATTCCATCGAACCGGAAAGACGTGAGTTCATCGCTGAAATAACGGCTCCAACGCTGGCTTTGTACAAATGCATTCTCACTCGTGATGAAAAAGGATTCAACGAAGAATTGGAAAACGCCTTGCAAATGCACTTCAATTTTTGGTCAAAATCTGTTCAAAAATCTGACGACAGAAATGGCTGGATTTCACTTCCATTATTAGCTGCCTGTGTGCTTGCCCTTGATAACAAAGATTTTAACATAGCCGTGAAGTCAGATTATTTGCCAGAATGGTTGTATAAAAAAGAGTTTTAACTAGAAATGAAACAGTTTCAATCCAAACAAATTTGGTACTTAAGAGAGCAATTGGAAAAACGAGGTTGGAAAATCGTACAGGAAGAAGAACGAACTTTCAGCGGAAAACCCAAATGGGAGTTAAAAGATGACATACCCCATCTTATTTTTTCCTGGACACTCAAGCGAAATACGATTGATTCGGAAAGAATTATCGATTTTATTGCTTGGGGCGATTCGTTTTCCTATGAAACGTTTGTTAATGACTGTTCACATTGTGAGTTACGCAAAAGCGATATACGCTTAGAATTTAAAAAAGATAAAACCGATCAGCAATGGCAAAACGAAGTAAAAAATTTTATTGAGCAGCTGTTTTAGTTTACCACTAAAGCTTAAAAAAAGTTATGGCTTACCACAAAGTAATATACGGCAGAATAAGTTGTCCGACCTGGAAAACGGATGATTTTTACAGATTACATCGAATTAATATAGAGATAATAAATGCTTTGCCTGAAACTGATTTGGATTTTCCCTTTATCAATAAAAGCATGTTTTCATTTCCCAATGAACAGGGGATTTTCAGTGAGTTCGTAATTACTTTCGGAGCCAGTTATAAAAGCTTGGAATATGATTGGAAATTGTGGCTCGAAAAATTTGAAAAAATCCTCAGGAAACTATTCTGGACAGACGTGATCATTCATACTGAATTTGAATTAATCGGGAAATTTCATTTTACTTGGGAAGCTGATCTCAACCAAATTGGGACAGCGAATTGGTATAACGAAAATCCTAAACCGTTATCCACGTGGAACTTCGAAAGTAATGGGCCGAGAAGCTTTAAAAGTTAAACTACCTTGACGCAGGAAAACCAAAATAAAATGAAACAAACAGAACTCTGTCCAATATGTTATTCTGAACTCCACATTCAGTTATGTTCACCATGTGATGATTGCGGTGCTGTGCATTCAGAGATCAACCGTCAACCCTACACGATTTACGAAGTTTATCAGGGTTTGCGTCTGACGCTTTGTCATTATTGCGAAGTTGATTTTGGGTCATATAAATCTGAATATTTTGGTTTAGAAAATGAAAAGCGCATTGGTTTTGAACAGTTTAATTTTGTGAAACAAGTTGACAGCCCACAATCAACCAGGTGTAAATGCTGTTCCGAATGCGGTAAGAAAATCAAATTTTTAAATTTTGTTGCCGAAGTACGTAAATTAAAAAATAAAGGGGTTGAATAGCTTTTAAATTGAAAATCAATCCTTTTAATCTGTAAAACAAAAAAATGAGTAAAAGTTGGCACATTCTAAAAATTGGACTCCTGATCATCAGCCTCCTGGGTTTATTTTTAGGACCGGTTTCATGGTATAAAAGTGATTCCTTTTTCGAAGAATACGAGCAACTGAAAATAAATGGAAAGGAAGCTCTGGCAAGTATTGAATGGAAACACAGTAAAAGGCAATACCGCTATAACCGTTTTTATGTGAATCTTTACTTTACAGACGAAAAGGGTCAAAAGATCAGCAAAAAAAATGTAGAAATTAATGCAAAATTGTTCGATGTGTTGTCTGTAGGGAAAAGAGTTAATATCCTTTACAATACTAAAACTGTACTTCTATTCGACAATTTTAAAAACGAATATGTACCTCCAATCAAAAAACGATATTGGGGAATGGGACTTACTGTTTTTTCAATCCTTTATGTTGCAATTTTAATTTTTGTCAACAATAAACCTTAATAACCAATGAAATCTATCGATTTTTATAGCGGATTTGAAGGCGAACCAGAAATAACCATCGCGCAGTTTGATGTTGAAGGTAAAACGGTCTTCATTTTAAGAACGTGGATTGGTTTTTTTGATGCTGTTTTGCGAAAAATAAAGCCACAAAATGGCGAATGGGCAGGAATTGTGAAGCATTATCACTTAGAAACAGCTTGGAATGAAGAAACTTGGAAATGTGATGATCTAACATTGCTGTTCATACAACTAAGCAAAATAGATACGGTTGATTTTGATGAAAATAATCTTATCATAAATGGGCAAAAAATTAGAGT
>CAZHPL010000352.1:0-2681 GCA_964534495.1 uncultured Lishizhenia sp. | reverse complement strand
CTCGATTATACTTTTGGACGAAATCGAAAAAGCACATCCTGATGTATTCAATGTGTTATTACAAGTTTTAGACGACGGACGACTAACTGATAACAAAGGGCGTGTGGTGAATTTCAAAAATACCATCATCATTATGACGTCGAATTTAGGTTCGCACATCATTCATGAAAAATTCGACAATATCAAACCTGTGGAATACGAAAAAGCAGGGGAGAAGGCAAAATTTGAAGTGATGGAGTTGTTGCGTCAAACGATTCGTCCTGAATTTTTGAACCGTATTGATGAAACTATCATGTTTATGCCGTTGAGCAAAGACCACGTGCGTCAGATTGTTCGAATACAATTGGATAACTTGAAACGCTTGTTGCACGAAAAAGAATTGAGTTTGTATGTGACGAAAGATGCTTTTGAGTACATCACGGATGCGGGTTATGATCCATTCTTTGGTGCACGACCAGTGAAACGTGTGATACAAAAAGAAGTACTTAACGAACTTTCCAAAGCTTTGTTGAGTGGAGCAGTAGAAAAATCAAGCCGCGTTGTAATGGATGTTTTCGACGGAAAAATTGTTTTTAGAAAACCGGTTTTAGCCGAAGAAGAAGCTTAGATAAACTAAATTGTTTGCAAAGCCATTCCTTTCTGGGGTGGCTTTTTTGCATTGATTTCGTTTTTTTCAAAGAAAATGAGTTGTTTGTGATGGGTTTAAATAAATTCACTTACATTTGTATCGCAAACGATATAATTGTAAACGATTTAAAAAAATAAAATGAAAACAACTTTAATTCAAAATGTAATGAGAAGTTTACTTGGATTGTTCATGCTTCTTGCGGGTATAGGACATTTGACTTTTCAACGACACGAATTTCAAGCACAAGTGCCACAATGGTTGCCCCAAAGCGAAGGATTTATTGATTTTGTGGTAGTCGCTTCGGGCTTTGTTGAAATTGCTTTAGGCTTGTCCATGTTGTTATGGGTGCGTCAAAAACACAAAGTAGGAATTGCATTGGCATTGTTTTTTATCCTAATTTTTCCAGGAAACATTTCTCAATATACCAACCATGTAAGTGCGTTTGGATTAGACACGGACACAAAGCGATTGGTTCGACTGTTCTTTCAACCCGTTTTAGTGATATGGGCTTTGTGGTCGACAGGTGCATGGAAATTTCTTTTCAATAAAAATACTGACAACAGCAACAAACGTTTTTACGATTTTCAAGCAAAACTGTTAAACAGAAATGAAATTTCAATGCGTGATTTTCAAGGAAAAACAATTATAGTGGTGAATACAGCGAGCAAGTGTGGTTTGACACCTCAATACGAAGGATTGGAACAACTGTATCGCAAATACAAGGATCAAGGTTTAGTGATTTTAGGTTTTCCTTGTAATCAATTTGCCAAACAGGAAAGTGGTTCTTCTCAACAAATCGAAGAGTTTTGCCAATTAAATTACGGTGTAAGTTTTCCTATGTTTGATAAAATCGAAGTGAATGGCAAAAACGAACATCCTATTTTTTCGTATTTGAAATCGAACTTAGGTGGATTTCTTAGCGATGATATTAAGTGGAATTTTACCAAATTTGTGATTGATAAAACAGGTAAACCAATCAAGCGTTTTGCACCGATAACTAAACCGGAACAAATGGAAGCCTTTATTCAAAAAATACTCTAATGGATTCAGATTTCACCCAGTTATATTTAGAAAATCAGCTGTGTTTTCCACTGTATGCAGCGTCTCGCTTAACAACTAAATTGTACGAGCCTTTTTTGAATGCCTTAGATATTACCTATCCACAATATTTGGTTTTATTAGTCCTTTGGAAAGAAGGCAGTCAATCCGTAACTGAAATAGGGGAGTTGTTATTATTGGAATCCAATACCTTGACCCCATTATTGAAGCGCATGGAGCAAAAAGGACTGATCGAACGAAGACGCTCCGAGAAGGACGAACGAAAAGTACTCATATCACTTACTTCTACTGGAGAAGCATTGAAGCAAGAAGCGTCAACAATTCCAGATAAATTATTGACTTCGTTTGCCGGCACTGAACCCGATTATACAGCATTGGGAGCTTTCCGTGAGCAATTACAAACGATTGTTCGAGTCCTGCATCAAAAAATTGGGGATTCAAAGTAAAAACAATCGGCATTGAATTTCATGGTTTTCAGTAACTGAATCGGTTAATTACTATTACTCGCAAGCGTTAGAATGTCTTGTTGTTGGCAATCTTCGAGAAAATGAGAAGCATTTTCGCTTTGTCTTTTCATTTGAGTTTAATTTCACTCACAGCGAAACCGCGAAAGGGAAAATACAAACCTTGAAAAGAAATTCATTCGTTCCTAAAATCTTCTGTAACGAACTAAAAAAGCGAATTAAATCGGCCTTGAATTTCATGGTTTTAGCTACTGAACTGAAAGGATTAATTTTTAGAATTTCTGCAAGAACATTCTTAAAAAATTCCGTTTCAGAAAGGAGCTAAAATTGTTCGCTTCGGGAAAAGAATCGTTTATCGAAGCAATTCTTGCGAACAAAATAGAAATTCCCAGCCTTGACTTTTTGATTCTTTTTTGTTAAGAAAAAAGAATGGCAAAAATATACCTAAGCATACACCCTTTTCGTTGAAGTGACTCATGAGAAAATTCTCTCCGAACGGCTTCAATTGAGACTTGACTTTTAGCTTCGCT
>CAZHPL010000351.1:0-2705 GCA_964534495.1 uncultured Lishizhenia sp. | reverse complement strand
AAGTAACGGTTTTATTATCAGGCGCACAAATCAGTCATGTACAAGAAATCAGTTTGGAAAAAGGAAAGCAAGAAATTGTACTTCAAAAATTAACTTCTTTTATTGATCCAAACACGGTGCAAGTGAAAGCAGGAAATGAGGTTACCATTTTAGCGGTGAAAACAAAAAGTTCGTTTGAAGACAACACCTTAGCTTTAGACGAAGTAAAGCGTTTGAACACGGAAAAAGAAACCTTGAAAGAAAAAGATCGCGTTTTGAGAAACGAATTTTCGCTCCTTGAAATGGACAAGAATTTGTTGATGCGCAATCAAGAACTGAAAGGCAATCAAACGGGCATCAAAACAAGTGATTTGAAAGAGGCGTACACCTTTATGCACGAACGAATGACAGAAATCCGCAATCGTGAAACCAAGATTCGTCGTGAGTTGGAAGATTTAGTTGTTAAAATGAATCGATTGGAACAAGAAATCATCAGTCAGCGCAGTAAACCTGTGAAAAATTTCGCAGAAATCACGATTGAAATCGACGTAGCAAAAGCAACAAACGCCTTGTTTGAAGTGAATTACCTTTCCCCTAAAGCTGCTTGGAAACCTTTTTATGATTTGCGAAGCGCGGGCATCGGTCAACCTTTGAAAGTGGAAGCAAAAGCGCAAGTTAGCCAAACAACCGGCATTGAGTGGAAAGATGTGGACATAGTTTTATCAACCAATGATCCGTATCAAAACACAAAAGAACCCGATTTGAAACCATGGTATTTGTATTACAACAATTATCCTTCATACAATCAAACTACGCAAAAACAACCCAGTACAATTAATCTTTCTGGACAACAAGTTTCAGGGCAAGTCATGGATTCAAAAACAGGTGAACCCCTACCCTTCGCGAAAGTCAATTTTACAGGAAATCCGAATATCGGAGGAACGACAACCGATTTCGATGGGAAATTCACCGTCCTTGTCCCTAAAAACGAAAGTTATTTGCGCTTTTCATTTGTTGGATTCAAAACGAAAGATGTGTACTTGAATAGTCCGTATCTCAAAATTTTCCTTGAAGATGACAATCAAGCATTGAAAGATGTGGAGAAAATTAGAAAAGAAGTGACAACGTGTAACACGAATGCAGTGACACTATCAGTAAGCGACATTAAGCAAATGCCTGCTAGAGCGCTTTCAACTACGGCAGGAGTCGTTTCCACATATGCCATGGATGTAGAAAGCGAGCAAAGTGCTATTACATTTAAAGGGCGAAGAGAAGAAAGAAATCGAAGAACAGCTGGAGACGTTAATGCTGATTCCACAAGAACATGGGCAAATGGTGTCGTGGCCACAGAAGAAAAGAAAGACTTACACGTGGAATACACCGTACAAAGCAAAATGACAATTCCCTCAGACGGAATGGATCACAGTGTTGGTATTGCTAGTTATGAACTTCCTGCCAATTACGAGTATCATGCTGTTCCCAAATTAGATCCAAGTGTTTACCTTTCTGCACAAGTGAGTGGTTGGGAAAAATTGAATTTAATGAGTGGCGAATCCAATATCTACTTCGATGGAACGTATTTGGGTAAAACCTATTTGGATGTGAATTCTACAAAAGACACGCTTTCTCTTTCTCTAGGTAAAGACAACAAAGTGAGCATCGAACGCACGCGTGTCAAGGACAAAACGAAAACGAAAGTCGTTGGAAATCGCCGTAAAATTGATACGGTTTGGGAAATCAAATTGAAGAACAATGGCGGAGCAAACATCCCTGTGATTGTCAAAGATCAATTCCCGATTTCGAATCAAGAAGACATCAAGGTGAAACGTGGCGACACTAAAAACGGAAGTGTGGAAGACAAAACGGGCATCATCACTTGGAAATTCATAAACGGAATCACCGGTTTGCAAACCATTGGTTTAGAATACGAAGTCGATTACCAAAGTGGAATGGTGTTGTATTTGGAGTAAAATCACGCTCCAAATGCTTGAATTTTGTTAATTTGGCGACACAATGCCACGATATTTTTTCAGATTAGCATACAATGGAACTGCATTTCACGGTTGGCAACGTCAGCCCAAAGCAAGTTCAATACAAGAAACCATTGAGAATGCGTTGACAAAAATCAATTCGAATGTGCCGATTGCAATAGTTGGTTGCGGAAGAACAGACGCAGGTGTGCACGCAAGCGACTATTATTTTCATGTGGATTTAACCGAGTCTTGGGACACCGTGCAAACAGTTTTCAAATTGAATCGCATGTTGCCCGATGGTATTGCTATCTATGAAATGTTTGAGGTAAACCAAGAATTACACGCGCGTTTTGATGCCACAAAAAGAACGTATCGCTATTTTATTACTCGAAAAAAAACACCCTTTAAAGCTGACCAAACGTGGCATTTCATTCAGGAATTAAATCTTGAAAAAATGAACGAAGCTGCTTTGCTTTTAGTCGGACAAAAGGATTTTACTTCCTTTTCAAAATTGCACACCGACGTAAAAACAAATATTTGCGAAGTGTATCACGCGCATTGGACACATGAAAACGACCTTTTACAGTTTGAAATTTCGGCCAATCGTTTTTTGCGCAACATGGTACGTGCCATCGTTGGAACCCTTGTGGATGTGGGGTTAGGCAAACTTGAGCCGCAAGCCATTATTTCCATTTTAGAAGCCAAAGACCGTCAAGAAGCTTCTGTTTCCGTTCCAGCACAAGGCTTGTTTTT
>CAZHPL010000350.1:1374-2707 GCA_964534495.1 uncultured Lishizhenia sp. | reverse complement strand
GTAAAAGGTACCAGCGAGAACAGGAAAGAGTTCCTTATGGAAAAGTTCGGGTTGTGAAAGGTCGACGAGAAAGATCATTCGTTTCGCTTTTTTTGTTTTGTTTGTGATCCATACACATATAAATCAAAAACCAAATGATCCCAGCGTACAAGTTCGTTCCGCCGTACGAGGCCAATCCTTCACCAGTATTGATATGGAATGCGTACGCCCCGACGTTCAACCCGAATGTCCAAATCGAGCTTTGTACGGACCCGCTGTACAACTACGGCCTCACAATTCGTGAGCGGGCGATGTTTTATTGGCACGGGGTGTATGTGGGTGACGTTGTGACGCCGATCATCGACGAAATCGTATCCGGATTTCTATCGTAGTACCAAATAAAAAAAAATAGAATGCTCGAGGTGTCTGCTCAACTTTCATTACTGATCCAAATTCTGACAGGTGTTGTGGACGTGTACGGCCTCACGATCGAAGTGCCGCCCGAAAAAAATATATTTCGTGAGCTTCTCCAAATCGAGCTTGGTGTACAGACCGTTGAGTTTGTGTATTACGCCTGGCTTGTAACCAACTTGACGCACCCATTAATTACGGTCACGCGATATTTCGATTGGTTCATAACAACTCCGACCATGTTGTTGACACTCATGGCATACCTGGAGCAAAAATCTCAAACCGTGCAAGAATTCTTTACTAAACACAAGCGGTTCGTCCTTCAGGTTTTGGGTCTGAACATGGTCATGCTCGTTCTTGGTTTGCTCGGAGAAGCAGGAATCATTTCGAGCAGATTGAGTGTTTTGCTCGGGTTCGTGCCGTTCGTGATCTATTTCAAAATGATCCGCGACAAGTTTCTGAGCATGGACGAACCGTCAACGTGGGACCGCGAGGCCATGTACTGGTTTTATGCATCGACGTGGTCTTTGTACGGAGTGGCGGCCCTTTTCCCTTTCCGGCTGAAGAACACGTTTTACAACGTCCTGGATTTGTTTGCGAAGAACGTGCTTGGTCTCTTCTTGGTTTTCATTCTGTGGTCAAATCGAGTGGTTTCTCTTCCTGAGCATCAAGATACGCCGACGTGATTCCTCCAGCGACAATGAAGAGACCACCGACGAGTTTTAGAGTTGTCGGCATTTTTTTCTCAAACAAAAACTGGAACAAGAACCCGAACAGCACACCTGCCGTGCTTAACACCGCGAACGACTCCGGTCGGGCGTGCAAGGCGCCGTACGCGCGCAACAAATGCATGCCGAACCCGATAATCAAATTAAACACAAAAATCTGTGCCACGAGAATATTTTGCTGCTCCGTCGTTGCGGCTTTTGTGAAAAATTTGTAG
>CAZHPL010000350.1:0-1364 GCA_964534495.1 uncultured Lishizhenia sp. | reverse complement strand
TGAGAATCACCCAGACGAGCACAAACGGTATAGTGCCAGCGTACTGGCCGAGAAGACGTTCAGACGGGGTTTCCTCGTTCTCTTTGTCGTGAAACAAGACGTACATGTAGGATTCTGTGATTGCGCTCACGAGCGCCGCCACGGCTCCGACGATTTGTTTCGTCGTCATCTTAAAGTGCGGCTGGAGAATCAATCCGACGCCGAGAAAGTTGAGCAGGATAATCGGGATTCTTCGCGGGTCGATTTTCTCATCTAGCAAGAGCCGTGTAAGAATTATGTTCCATAACGGATACGTGTAAAAAATCGAGAGGGCGTCTGACGAATCGAGATTCTGAAACGCGGTGTACGACGAAACAATATGCAAAGTATTTACGAACCCCGATTTGTACGACACACTCCAATCCTTTTGTTTTTGAATGTGCCGTACATAGATCCATGCCGCGCCCGAAATGGTGAGCACACGGATTAATGTTTGCAGCTGAACGGTCGCAAGCTCGTTCTGTTTGATCACTTGCGGAAACAGCGCGAGGAATGCCTCGCTCACAAGCACCGACGCGTTTGCTTCGATGGAAGTCATTCTTTTGCGTTTGCTTTTTTATTTTTCTCACGAGTGGAAAATAAAAATGAAATCCGTGAGCGTGGCGCATATCATCGGCGGCGTCGTGCTGCTTGTTGTACTGAAAAAGTTTTACTCGGAGACGTTTGTGCAGAGCAAGTGGTGGTTATTCGCACTGATCGGTTTGATGATCGGCGGGTATCACATGTCCAAGTATCTCAAAAACACAAAGAGATGGATTTACTTGTTTCATGCTCTCACGGTCGCTCCGGCCATTTTTCTGCTCGGTATTTATCCGCAGGTGTCGCGCGAAGTCTTGCAGCTCATTGCCTGTGCCATGATCGCTTATCATGCAGCCATCCTTGCAGACGTTGTGTAAAAAAAAACATTTGTGTAAACTCAACTTGTCCCACACAACCCGTTCGGTGCGTAAATAAAATGAATACACGTTTTCGAGATGAAAAAAGTTGTGCACGAGCCGCAATGAAAAAGAAACATGGATTTACTTCGTGAGACGATCGAACAGGCCAAGCGTGTTCGATTGCTTCAAAAGGCAGAATACGAAAAGTATTTAAAAGAGGTCGCACAGCAAATTCATTTCCTACAGCGACAAGGTGTCCAGAGTATTTTGTTACGAATCCCTCCATCGCTCAACGGCATCACGATTCCTCAGGCAAAGTTTCAAAAAAACTTGTATCGGACACTCACGAAACTCGAGTTTAAAGTTCAGGCGTTTGAAGGGTTTGCATTAGAGATATCATGGGACATGTCTTCATAAAAAAAAGTTACGGGCGTTCGAGACATACTG
>CAZHPL010000349.1:0-2733 GCA_964534495.1 uncultured Lishizhenia sp. | reverse complement strand
TCCTGGATCTGGTACCGAATGGTCTTCTCGTCTTCGAAAAAGAGGGTGATGGCTTTACCAACACAACTTAGTTTTGAAAGCTTAATATTCAATAATGGTGGAACGATCGACCCCGAAAATCTAATCTATTATTTTCAAACGCTAGTTGGTGATACTACAAAAATGGTAGGCTTGTCATTAATGGATGGTTCGGTTGTTTCTATAAGTGATGTTTCAATACAAGGCGAGTATTTTGCATTGAATCAAATTCTAAGTGAATGTTATGGTGTTTCTCCGACACGATTCAATACAGCAGCTAATACACATAAAATCAATGAGATAAAAATTGATGTTTTCCCAAATCCCGCTCAGGATGTACTTTTTTTTAATTCAGATACCAACATAGATGAAGTTGAAATGCTAGACGCTTCTGGGAAAATAATTAAACGATTTATACCAAATGAGCCCAATTTTCAATGTTCAGTTGACGAGTTGTCAGATGGGATTTATTTCTTGAAAATCAAAACAAAAGATGCTAATGAAACAAAGACATTTGTTAAAAATTAATCCGTGTTATCTGAAAGTAAAACCTTTGACCTAAATAGTTTCAATTAGTAAAACAATTGAATTAAAATCTTTCTTTCAACTCACATGATAATCTGAAAGTGTTTGTTCGTCAGCATAATAGAAAATACGTACTTGAGCGGTATCGTTTAAAAAATCTATTTTACCAACTTCAACACGATTGATGATCAAGCCAGTTCTTTTTTCTAAGTCGGCTTTCATTTCTTCGTTTTTGTCCGGAGTGATGAGGTCAATACGTTCGTAGTTGATGGTTTTGCGTGTTTCGTGCTTCATTAACCATACATTTTCCAATATAAAAGTCAAAAGAACGACTACCACATTGATTACAGCAACTTCAGCTATGCTTACTTGATTAGAGGCTAAAGCATTCACAACACTAATTCCAATTATCAAGAAAAGGTAGGTCATTTCCTTGATTTCAATAGCATCTGTACGGTAGCGAATGATTCCAAAAATCGCAAATAATCCCAATCCCATTCCAGTGTCAATGTCTAGTTTTTTTAATCCAAAGCACAAGAAAAAAGTTATCGTTCCAATTAGGTAATAGGTAAAAAGATAGTCTTTTCGTCGTGTTTTGGAATAGTATAAATAGCGAATGATGATGGTAAGAAAAGTCAGATTGATGGCTAAACGCAATAATAAAACGTAAAAATCACTGTGAAACCACATAATTTCAGTAGTTTCAATTGCTTTTTTTAGTGGAAGAATAAATAGGTTAAGAGGCATGTTTATCTATTTTTTTTAGGTACAATAATTTCTTTTTGAATCGATTAAACTTCAATTTTTCTTCACCATAAAGTTCAATGGACCCCATGCAGTATTTACTCAAACGATAGGGACGAATTTGATTTTCTTTCATCAAGACGTAGAAAGGCGAAGTTCGGTTTAAGTTTTCTTGTTTCAATTCTGCAATGACTAAATGGTCAAATTGACGTTCAGTATTTTGATAATGAAAATTGATATTGAAATCCAAGGTCAACCGTTCATTCATGGTTTTGTTCACAAGCGTAATCCGTTGAAAAGAATTCCACATGGTAGGAACCAAATCTTTGTCTTCTTGTAATTGTTTTTGAAGGAATTCCTTGTATTTTTCATTGAATGTTGTTTCAAAAGTAGCAGCAGGAATTCTTTTTTTATCGGTTCGACCTTTGAATTTATGTTTGATTTCTAAGAAAAAAATATTGGATTCAACATATTTGCGAATACGTACTTTGAAACGGTCTGTTTTTCCATTGTGATGGTCTTTGAAAAAACTAAATTGTTCGTCATCAAAATACAAGCTTTCATAATGCGGAACACGCGTGTTTTCAACTTCTAAAACGTCGTAATTTGCTTGTAGAATGGGGAGAAAACTTGCCAATTGATCGGTTGAAAAAGCAAACTTGGTATCAATGCGATTCATTAACTTCACGCGATCCATTTCTTGCAGTGAAATGCCTTTAAACGAATTCAATATGTTAGTAAATGATTGCATGTGTATTAAGCCAAAGTTAACTGATTTGTCAAGCTATAGACGCTTTCAATCTTGAAAAATTGTGTTTTGGGTGCATTTTGCGATAAAAGTATCTTTTTTTGAGGTAACTGAAATTTACAAAGACACATTCCTTTTTAGCGAACGAGTAGTTCAACAAACGCTTCATTTTTTATCTTTGTGCATGCGAAAAAAAATCCTTTTACTTGGTTCGGGTGAGTTAGGCAAAGAGTTTGTCATTGCTTGTCAGCGTTTAGGTCAATATGTGATAGCTGTGGATAGTTATCCGAATGCGCCAGCCATGCAAGTGGCACACGAATTTGAGGTGATTAATATGTTGGATGGTGATGCTTTGGACGCCATTGTTGCCAAACATCAACCAGATATTATCGTTCCAGAAATCGAAGCTATTCGCACAGAACGTTTTTACGCATACGAAGAACAAGGAATTCAAGTAGTTCCCAGTGCTAAAGCGGCTAATTTCACAATGAATCGTAAGGCTATTCGCGATTTAGCAGCCATTGAAGTAGGAGTGAAGACCGCTACGTATCGCTATGCCACAAGTTTAGAAGAGTTAAAAGCAGGTGTTGCTGTAACAGGTATTCCTTGTGTTGTCAAGCCGTTAATGTCTAGTTCAGGCAAAGGTCAATCGGTTATAAAATCCGAAGCAGATATTGAAAAAGCGTGGCACTACGCGA
>CAZHPL010000348.1:0-2789 GCA_964534495.1 uncultured Lishizhenia sp. | reverse complement strand
ACATGCTTGCACATCATGCAGCGTTGCATCTGAACAAATCTTTTCACGTAAAACAAAAGGCTCAAAGCGTTTAATAACCTGTCCTGAACGATGAATTTCTTTTACAAACTGAGGACGCACTAATTTACCGTTGTTGGCAACAGCATTATAAAAAGCGACTATTTGCATAGGCGAACAAGCATATTCATATCCAATCGACATCCAAGGAATAGATAATGCTGACCAACTCCCTAAACCTGGACGAGGTACTTTGGGTGAAGCTTCACCTTCGAGAGCTATTCCTAAAGAATCCGTTAAACCAAATTGCTCTAAGCGTTTTATAAATAACTCGGGATCATTTCGGTAACTTTTATACATCAAATACGCAATGACATTCGATGATTTTTCAAAGGCATGTTTTACTGTTATTTTTCCATAACCTCTTCCTTTATTCGAATCCTTTAATTTTACCCCCCCTTGGAATGAGTATTCACCGTATGCATTTACCATATCAGTGAGTTTGAATTTACCATCCTCTAATCCTGCCATAATGGAAGCCAATTTCATGGTTGAACCAGGAACTTCTCTTTCACCGATAGCGTAGTTGTAAAACTCTGTATAATTGTTGTCTTTCGTTCTTCCAATGTTAGCAATCGCACGGATGTAACCCGTTTTAACCTCCATCAAAATCACACTTCCATGATCCGCTTGCGTTTCCTTTAATTGCTTCTCTAATTCTGATTGAGCAACTTCTTGAATGTCCTTGTCAATTGTTGTAACAATATCAGCACCTTCAACAGCATCTTTCACAATCTGACCAATTTTTTTCCAGCCGGTAGAGAATTTCTGCTCAATCTCTTCTCCGTCTTCTCCTTTCAGGTATTGGTAAAATGCACCTTCAATTCCGACACGAATGGGTTCCTTTTTCTTTTCATCGAATTTGTAATATCCAAGTGTTCGGGCAAGCATATCGCCATTGGGTTTTTGACGTTCAATGGTTTCATCCGTATCAATGATTCCGCCTTTCATCCTTCCTAATGAAAAAATAGGTAACGCTCTCAATTGCTTTCTTTCAGAATTGGTTACTTTTTGACGAATGGTTAAATACCGAGAACCAATCGATCGCGCATGGCGAATTTCTGATTCGTATTCAAAAGCTGATTTTTCAGGATATAAACGATGTAAACCTTGAGCCAAATCAGAAACATCTTTATCAAAAATAGTTTGTGAAACGACTGTTGGATCCATGTGGACATCGTAATAAGTTACAGAAGTAACCAAAGGCGTCATTTTCACATCTAAAATTTCTCCCATTCTTGGTGAACGTTTTGCGATACGAACCGGAATCTTCTCGTCAACGTCTGCAAAAACATTTGAACGTCCTTCAAATTGAAGTGAAATTGTTTTGTACAAAACCACAATAATGATCAATACGAATACGATGTAAACGCTATATGCTCGACGCATCAAAACCGTATCTTTCTCTGTTTTACTCATTTTCAACTTTCTTTACAACGATCACTTTCGTAGCATTTTGGCTTTCGTGTAAATCTCTTTTTACTAATCTTTTTTCTAGTTTATATCTTCTAGTAATTTTTTCCATTTTTGATTTTGCTTCAATATATTCAGCAGTGTTTTGATCCAATTCTCGTTGAGTTGAAATGATATCATTGGTCAATTGTTTTCCGTAATATCCTTTTGCAACAATCATTATCATTAAAAAAATCAAGAAGAATATGAACGTCAAGTTATTCAATACAAACTCTTTCGTTAGAAATTCTCCGTTGAGAATCTGCGTAATTGGGTTCGTTTTTTTTGCCCCCTTCTTTTTTGAACTGGTTGCTTTTTCCGAATCAACTTTTAGTGTATCTTTCTCCTTATCCGACATTTTTCTCAGCAATACGAAGTTTAGCACTACGGGCACGTGAATTCAATTCCGTTTCCTCTTCATTTGGTACGATAGGATGGCGCGTGATTTCCGTTAAAGGCTTCAATACATTTCCAAAAAAATCTTTTGTGATTTCCCCATCAAACGAACCTCTTTTCATGAAATTTTTTACCAAACGATCTTCTAATGAGTGGTAAGACATGACCACCAATCTTCCTCCAGGCTTCAATACTTCAGCTGCTTGACTTAAAAACTGCTCCAGTACTTCCAATTCTTGATTCACTTCAATGCGAATAGCTTGAAAAACCTGCGCAAAAAATTTGTGGTCTTTAAACTTCGGCGCAAAGGGAAACAAAATGTCTTTTAAATCAAAAGTTGTTTCTATGGGTTTATCCATTCTTGCGCGAACAATTGCTGCTGCTATAGGACGAGCATTGGTTAGCTCACCGTACAAGCGAAAAATACGGATGAGTTGTTGTTCATCGTACTCATTTACCACTTGAAATGCAGAACGCTCCATGAATTGATTCATACGCATGTCAAGAGGAGCATTTTCGCGAATTGAAAAACCTCTTTCACCTGCATCAAATTGATGTGAACTAACACCTAAATCCGCTAAGATGCCATCCACTTGTTTGATCCCAAGTAGTTGCAAATGATTTTTGATAAAAGCAAAATTGGAAGGCACAAAGTGAAAGTTAGGAGCAGACCATGCGTTTCTTTTTGCGTCAGCATCTTGATCAAACACAATTAGTTTTCCATTGGAATCTAATAGTTCAAAAATGTGTCTGGAATGTCCTCCACCTCCAAAAGTCACATCCACATACACACCGTTTGGTTGAATATTCAATCCATCGATGCAAGGTTGCAACATTACTGGTATGTGGTAAGCGTTATTGTTCTCCATTTTCCAAATCACCCA
>CAZHPL010000347.1:0-2809 GCA_964534495.1 uncultured Lishizhenia sp. | reverse complement strand
AAACGTCGCTTGATTCATTAAATGAATAGCTTTGTTGTAATCGTAATTGTTGCCGTATTTCTTGTTGTTAATGACTTCTGCGTAAGGCAACATCGCTTCAAAAAATCGATTCAACTCAAATCCAACGGGAAGCAATAAATGCGAAACATTTCTGCACCCTCGTCCAAAATAATCCAAAATATCCGAACCTAAAGCTGTGATTTCTTCCGGTGTTTCCGTTCCATCTAAAACAGCAACAGACGTACGATTGTGACGAAACAAATGCGGGTATTTTGAAAAATAATGCTCGAATTGCGTCAGTGAATTATTACTACCCGTGGCAATAACAGCATCAAAACCCACTAGATTTCTATCTGAAAAAATGATGCGCTCTGCCAATTCAGGAGAAAATTGTTTCAAATAGTATACCAAGCGAGGCAGTAGTTTGTTGTCTTCCGAACTCAATTTACATTGCACCGAATTTCCCGAAGCAAGCACACACAAAAAGTCGTGAAAACCAACGAGCGGAATATTTCCTGCCATTATCACAGCAACATTTTTAGGCTTTATAGCAAAAGGATAGTTGGTCAACCAAGCCGAAAGTTTGTCTTCTGTCAACCAATTCCCTAGATTGAGTAAGGATTTTCGAACCAATTCTTCTGTAAACCAACCATTGTGATAAAACACAGAAGCAATCACTTGTTCCGTTGCTTCAAATTCATCTTCTGTAACACCACAATTAAAACCTGGCCATGCTTCTTTTAAACCGTGCAGACGCATCAAAACTCCCAAACGATCAAAGGCTGCTATAATATTCTTTTTTTCCACACCACAAAGGTAATGGCTTTCTAGTATTTCTCGCTATGAAGCTGAAAGGGATTGGATTTAAGCAATAGAGTTTAGGCAATAGTGGTTAGTGAAAAGTGATTAGTGGTTAGGCAATAGTTTTAAGTGAATAGAGAATAGTGGTTAGGCAATAGTTTTAAGTGAATAGTGATTAGAGAAAAGTTTTTTTCAATCCGCCACCGCCGAAGGTAGCCACGCAGTGAATCCGCAATCTGAAATCAGTAATCCGCCACCGCCGAAGGCAGCCACGTAGTGAATCTGCAATCCGCAATCTGTAATCTGTAATCTATAATCTGTAATCAGAAATCCGCAATCCGCACCGCCGAAGGCAGCCACGCAGTGAATCCGCAATCCCATAATCCTCAATCTCAACACCCTACACTCACATGTCCGCCAACAGGCGTCACAAGCTCATTATTTTTTGCCGGTTTCGATAAGTAAACTGTAGGAACGAACACATTGTAATGATTCGAAGTATTAATGATTAAATCTAATTTTCCATCGCCATCAATATCTCCTGCAAACAAAATTTCAGTCAAATAATCCGAAAAGCCCGCATGCGCCAACAACAAGGTTTTAGTCAATTTTCCATCCTTCATCGCCGTTAAATAAATACGATAGTTTCTCACTTCATACCAATCACCATTTTCCGCCTTCTGTTTGATACCCTTCGCCCAAAAGGTGTATTCTGTTCCTTTAAAATTCACTGTCATCGTCTCGTTTGGAAACAAAATCGTGTTCTCCAAGGCACAAACGTCAACCTTGAGTTCTTTTAAATAGGATGTAGGCTCCATCAAAATAATACATGAATCGCTGCAATCCGTGCTCACTTCCCAACCTGTTTGTTGACTTTCATTTTCATCCACTACAGGGTCATATACTTGTTTTGTAGTCAAATGAACTGCTTTCAAAAAATGCCCTTTTGCCCCTTTGAAAAGTCCGATCCATGCTTGATTTGGCGCGTCCAATGGTACTTCTTCGTTGTGAAAACTTCCCGTATATAAAACGCGAAAATCAGGCAATTCCTCACTTGGAAATTCAGCTTTCACCGCACTTGTGTCTGGTTTTTTTAAGGCTTCCAAAGCGCTTTCTTCCGCTGATTCTTTAGCTGGCGGCGTCGAACAGGAGTAAAAAAATGCACTCGTTACAAATGCAAAAAGCGTAGTAGAAAACGTTTTCATAGGTTCATTTTAGGTTTCAATGTATAAAAATATCAAAAATAAAGTTGCAAAATACCTTTTAGCTTTAAACGTAACGGTTTGTATGTAAAAGTCATTTTTAGGCGCCTTATCTGCCTACATTTCCAAGGTTTCTTCGCCATTGGTTACACCACATTTCCTTTCAAACGAGCTTCCGCTGGTCGCTGTTTTCAAGGAGTGGCTGAGTCTTGGCGTTCAAAACGCTTTCCAATTCCGTCAGGGCGTGAATTTTGAGGAAAAACAAGTTTTTTTTCCAAATTTATGTAACCAAATGAACAAAACTATCCGCAAAGCGTTCGTATATTTGCACAAAAATTACGAGTTATGGCTATAATGATTACCGAAGAATGCATCAATTGCGGAGCGTGTGAACCTGAATGTCCAAATAATGCGATCTACGAAGGTGGCGCTGAATGGAAGTTTTCAGATGGAACAACGCTGAAAGGTATCATTACAACATTAAATGGTGATGAAATACTTGCTGACCATCCTCATGAGCCTGTAAACATGGACGTTTATTTCATCGCACATGAAAAATGTACGGAATGTGTAGGTTTCCATGACGAGCCACAATGTGCGGCAGTTTGTCCAGTTGATTGCTGTGTTGACGATCCAGAATACCGTGAATCAGAGGATGAATTGTTAGCAAAAAAGAACTTCCTTCACTTATAATCAGCTAACTTAGCGCTCATGCGCGTTCGGCTGTTTTTCATTGCTTTTTTATTTTTTTGTGGTTTCCGATTGGAAGCGCAAGAAAACGATTCCTTGCGTTTTCAAAACGCTCA
>CAZHPL010000346.1:0-2841 GCA_964534495.1 uncultured Lishizhenia sp. | reverse complement strand
GCTTCTTCTTCTTCTTGGCCGCGACTGAAAGTGAACGCAATTCATCCGCCAATTGCAAATAACGTTTTCTGATTTTATCATTCAATGTAATTCCGTGATAATTCTTCCCTTCTTTTGTCCGAATTAACGGCCCATCATGCACAAACAACACTTTCATTACACTAAAATTAGTTGATTTTTAACAAATACCAATCGTTTTTAATCGTGTTACAGAAATTTAATGTAATTTAAAGTTAACAACCTAACAATTTATATGCAAAACAGGCTCTTTTCACTCGATTATCTACGCGGAATTGCTGCGTTTGGAATCATGATGTACCATTTCAATTTGTGGACTTTTGGAGAACAAACAGCTGATACGTTCATAGAGCGCGTGGGGATTTATGGTGTTTCGATTTTTTACATTTTAAGTGGTTTAACACTCTATTATGTATATTATGACAAAATGATTCCAACTTGGAGTGAGTTAAAAGATTTCTATCGAAAACGTATATACAGAATCTTTCCATTGCTCTGGCTTGTGACCATAATTTCAGTCATTTTGCTTCGTAAAGTTCCGAATTTTTATCACTTGTTTTTGAATTTAAGTGGGCTTTTTGGATTCATAAAATGGAATGTATATTTCTCTGCTGGCATGTGGTCCATTGGAAATGAATTGGTATTCTATGTTTTCTTTCCTGTATTTGTTATTCTTGGGAAAAGAGGTAAATGGTGGTTATTGGCTTTTTCCATTTTAATCTTCGGCTTGTTTACATATTTTACATTTTTCGAATTAAAACCAAACATTTCGTTAGATGAAAAACAACAGTGGTATGTGTATGTCAATCCATTAAATCAGGTTTATTTGTTTTTGAGTGGTTTTTTAATGGGTTATTTTCTTAAGAACATTTCCATTAATAATAAACTTTCATGGAGTATTATTTTTGTTGGAATTTTACTTTTCATCTTTATTCCTGTTAGCGGACACTCCATTGATTTGGTGCATGCTTGGGCACGTGTTGCTTTCAGTGCAATTTGTTTATTGGTTTGTTTTGGGTTTTATAAATTAAGCGTTCCATTACCTGATTTTTTACACAAACCATTTTCCAAATTAGGTGAAATAAGCTATTCGGTTTACTTGGTTCACCCAATTGTTTTTCAACTAGTGTTTTTTGCCATAAAATTCATTTCTGCAAGGACTATTCCGATTGGACCAGAAGTGAAATTTGGAATTTCAGTTGTTATTACTCTAATAGTAGCAAATTACGTTTATTTCTATTTTGAGAAGTATTTCATGCGTGTCGGTGCAAGAAAAATCACGCTTTTTGGTAAAAAACTACAATAAATCGAAGAATTCTCTAAAGCGCAAAGAAGAAGAAAATTGGGCTCTACTCCACTCTTTCATCTCCTGAATAGGATATTCAATTTGATGTTTTATGATTTCATGAATAATGTCAACCACCTTGTCCACTTCTTTCGGCTCGAACAAATAATTGCTTAAAAATGCTGGAGTTGTTTCTTTGATGGGTTCTATTGACGATGAAATAATAGGAACGCCAAATTGCATTGCTTCAATTAAAGCATTGGGTTGTCCTTCAGTATTGGACGGAAAATAAAATAAATCAAAAAGCTGTGTTATCTCATGTACATCTTTTCTGAACCCAAGTAATCGCACTTTTTCCTCCAAATGCAAAGCTTTGATTTGGGGTAATAACTTCTCTGTATTTCTGCCGCAACTCACCCACATAAAGTCAATTTCCTCAGCAGCTAGTTTCGCTAAAACTTTCAATATTGTTTCGTGATTTTTGGCCTTGTCTAAACGACCTACATGACCAATAACAAATGTGTTTTCAGGTATCGAGAATTCCTTTTTTAGTTCACTTTTAGTTTTTGTTACATCTTTAAAATCGATACCATTGTAAATTACTTTAAATCGAGCATCATTTTCTCTTTTTGGATAGAAAAAATCCAATCCCGCTTTTGAATTGGCAAGAATTTGAGTTGCATGTTTTTTAACTAATGACTTCACCCAATCATTATATATTCTTTTTGTAATGTCTTTGGTGTTAAAATGATCTTTCCCCTGACGATAAAATGCTATCCGATTTGGAACGCCTGCTTTTTTTGCCATCCACATGGGAATTCCAGCGAAATTAGCATTGAAATCACAAATGGTATCAAACTGTTCCTTTTCAAATAAATTTCGGTATACTTTCCATTTTTTGACATTGAATTTCCCTAAAGGAATAAAATACAACGGTATTTCCAAGGCGTCATATTGCTCAAATAAATCACCTTTTTTCGTGTGGCGAACAAGGACACTTGCTTGGATTTCATTTTTATATTGACGCAAAAATCGTAATACATACGTTTCAATACCTCCGGAATCAACAGACGGAATGATAAAAAGTACTTTTTTCTTTTTCAATGTATACTTTTTAAAACAGATTCAATCATCCAACCTTGCGGATTAAAACTTCCTTCGTGCCAAGACAAATTTTCATCCCAATATCCTGGACAAGCATCATAACCTGTTGGACTAAAACCATAAGAAATCTCCACGATTAACGGTGCTTTGTTAGCATCAAACACAAAGTCAAAAGCGACACATTGTGCATTTAATTTTGTTGTAAACTCAAAAGCGATTTGTATACATCTTTCATCAAAAGCTTCTTTCTTGTATGCAAAATTACCTGAGCCAGAAGCACGAAAATCATTTTCACGCACAAATCTTTTTAATGCAAATGCTTTTTTATCAATAACAATGATTCGGGTATCGCTATCATTTCCTGGAACAAAATCTTGAAAATAAGCATATCCAAATTCACGTCCTAAACCTTTCGCAAATTCAGGAGGTTTGAC
>CAZHPL010000345.1:0-2883 GCA_964534495.1 uncultured Lishizhenia sp. | reverse complement strand
GTGCCAAGCGCAACCATTTTTTATGATGGTTCAGTTCTTTGTCAAAATGGATCACCGGGAACGGTTTACCTTTACAACAGCCATCCGTATGATGAAGTGATCACTTACACAATTAATGGTGGAAGTTCCCAAAGTGTCACTGTTTCGGCAAATGGCTATCAAACGATTTCAGCGCCTTCAACAAGCTCGGGTACATTTACGTATGCGCTTACAGGTGCTCAATACGTTTCTATGAGTTCATGTACAAATACATTATCAGGAAGTGTAACTGTAACTGTTCTTTCAACACCAACCGTAACATTAACAGGTTCAACTTCGATTTGTCAAGGAGGAAGTAATGCTACTTTAACTTTTACCAATCCACAATCTTCTCAAATTGATGTTACTTACAACATTAACGGAGGTGCCGACCAAACGATTTCTGTCAGTCCTAATACAATTGCAACGGCAACTGTTTCTTCGGGAACAACCGGAACGTTTACTTACACGGTTACTGCAGTTGCGTATTCAGGTGGAACATTGTGTACCAATACTTCCATTTCGCAATCAGCTACCGTGACGGTGAATCCTTTGCCAACAGCAAGTATTAGTGGAGGAACAACTGTTTGTCAGAATGCAAGTTCACCTAACATTACGTTTACCAATCCTATGACTTCCGATGTGGTGATTACCTACACTTTAAACGGAGGAAGCAATCAAACGATTACCGTAGCTGCGAGTAGTTCACAAGTTTTGGCGGTATCAACGGCAACAGCAGGAACGTATTTGTATTCTTTGGTTAGTGTAGCTTATGCAACAGGATCTGCTTGTACGCAAACCATTAGTGGAACGGCATCCGTAACCGTACTTGCAGCACCAACCGTAACCATTTCGGGCACAACCGCTGTTTGTCAAAATGATGTTTCGCCAATTGTGACTATTGTTAACCCGCAAGCGCAACCCGTTACAGTAATTTATACCTTGAACGGCGGAAGCAGTACGTCTGTAACCATTAGTGCAAGCAACCAAACAACCATCACTGTTCCAACTACTTCATTGGGAACGTTTACGTATTCTATTGTCAGTGTGGCGTATGCATCAGGAACAGGATGTTCGAATACTTCTTTGAGTCAATCGGCGACAGTAACCATTTCGCCACCTCCAACATTAACCAGTACAGGACCTTTTAATGTATGTAGTGGAAGTGCTGCTAACGTGGCTTTAACGGCAAGTGTTGGCGGAGCAAGTTTTTCGTGGGCTGCACAAAATAACTCGAATGTTACGGGTGAAAATACTGCCTCTACTTCCAGTGCGACGATTACCGATGTATTGACGCTTTCAGCAGGTGTTTCCGTTCCCGTTTTATACAACGTTACACCAAGTCAGGGAACATGTGTTGGAAGTTCTACACAAATTACCATTAACGTCCACCCTATTCCAACCTCACCCACTTTAGGCGCAGTAACGCAGCCTTCTTGTGCGACACCAACGGGTTCATTGGTCATCAATGATTTACCTGCTTCGGGCACATGGACCATTACGGGTTCACCATCGGGCACTTGGACCGGTTCGGGCACCACAACAACGCTAACAGGATTGACAGCTGGAACTTCGTATACATTTACAGTAACAGATGCAAACGGATGTACCTCAGGTTCGGTGAGCCAAGCCATCAGCACAGCGCCTAATACCATAGCTGCACCAACAGTAGTAGGAAATTCAGTTTGTACGGGCGACAACGGAGTCTTTACAATCACAGGAACAGCGGGTGCGAGTGTTACGTATTCGGGTTTAACGGGCGCATCACCTGCCAGTCCAGTAACGATAGGAGCGAGTGGAACGGCTACCGTAACGATTGCTTCGATTAGTGCATCACAAACCATTACTTTGGGACAAATTTCACAAGGTGCATGTAGTCAAAGTTTATCTACAACTGCAAGTATTACTGTAAATTCAGGTTGTACTCCGTTTGGGGCTTGTAATCCTGTTGTAATGGTTATTGGGAATGGTTCATCATCGCTTTCTTCTTCAACTTTACCTGTTCAAGTTAGAGAGTTGGCAAATGGCACAGGAGCGACAGTAACAAATTTCTCTACTCAATTTACAAGTACAAATCAGCTGACTAATCCTGCTAGTAGTGCTCAAGTTGGGTTTATGAATTCATATAATGGCTTGTTGGCTGTTCCAGGTTACGATTTAGCTTCTGGAACAGGAACACCTGCTAATACAGGGACACAATCGGTAAATATATTAAATTCAAGTGCTTCCGTTCAGTCACACACTGTAAATTATACCGGAAGTGGAAATAATATCACAACTTTAATGACTGTATTGCCTCTTACTTCTACAACGTTTTATGTAGGTGGTACAAATGGTTTGTTTTATTATGATGGAACGTCTTACACTTTGATTAACAACACCCATGGTAATATTAGAAATATTGAAATATTTAATGGGAACTTATATTATTCTACAGGTTCAGGAACAAATCCTGGTCCTGGAATTTACCAAGTTGGAACAGGTTTGCCAACTACTGCCGCTTCAATTTCAGCAGTATTTGCTGTTAACTCTTCAGCTGGAATAAATCCGTATGGTTTTTCTATTAGTCCAGATGGTTGTACAATGTATGTAGCAGAAGGAGGTACTTCGAATACAACCTACCGTCCAATATCTAAATTTACGAAATCAGGGACAACATGGTCTTTAGCCTATAAAATACCGATTTCAAGCAGTTTAAATTATTTAGGTTACGGAATAGCTGTAGATTATTCAAGTTCACAAACTAATCCTTCCATATATATTACTTATTCTTTAAACACTGCAACATATCCAAATTTAGCAGCAAAAGTAGTAGACGGCGGTTCACAAGCACTTTCAACAACTTCTTGGTCGGCCATTTCTCCA
>CAZHPL010000344.1:0-2900 GCA_964534495.1 uncultured Lishizhenia sp. | reverse complement strand
TCTCTATTGGTAAATTTATGTGTATTTGTATTATCAAATCTACCAAGCATTATGTTCTTAAAAGGAGTAGCAGATAGCCATAACATTTTAGATGTTTTTAAGCTATCAATTAATTCTTGATTGGATGAGGTTTTTTTGTAATTTTAATAGCAAAATATCCCATGAAAAACGATTTACAAGACAGAATTACGTTTAATCCTGAACAATGTGGTGGAAAACCCTGTATTCGGGGGATGAGAATAAGGGTAAGTGATGTGTTAAGCCTTCTTGCGAATGGTTTGTCGAACGAACAAATTTTAGAAGAGTTTCCTCAACTTGAAGGAGAGGACATTTATGCCTGTTTACATTACGCAGCAAATAGAGCAAATCACGCAGTAGTAAAAGCAGCATGATTGTAATCATCGACGCACAATTATCACCGTCATTATCTCTGTTTTTGAACAAAAATTTTGGCGTAGAAGCATATTCATTACAGTATTTGAAAATGGAAAGCTCTACAGACATTGAAATTTATAATTTTGACCGTTCGAAAAATGCTGTTGTAATTACAAAAGATGAAGATTTATAACATTACTTGATCGATTTGGTTCACCTCCAAAAATAATTTGGATAACTATTGGAAACACATCAAATCAAAATATGAGAACAGTTTTAATAAACAAGTGGAAATTAGTTTGCGATTTATTGTCTCACAATGACATCGTTGAAATAAAGGAATAACACCTTATTTTTTTTCTTTATCCAGCCCCTCAAAATGCAAGTAAAAAGCCTTAAAAAGTGCTTTACTTTCTCTTTTTGCCTGCCCGAAATCAGCGCTAGAAAACTCATTTTCTACATAACTTTTTGAATCAAAATTATAAAGCAAAGAACCTTTCGGTGAAACAAACCCATAACCGCGAATCGTTGCGTGAAAAGCAAAGGATTGCACATTCGGACTCAACAAATCTTTACTAAAAACAAAGTCACTATTGTCCATGCGCAATTGATGCAAGAGCGTGGCAGCTAAATCGACTTGCGAACCAATCACGGACACTTTTTTACCACGAGCAGCTTTCAAAATAGGTTCCCCGTAGATTAAAATCGGAATACGGAAAAATTTCGTTGAGTAAGGCCATTCAATTCCCGGCGCAGCATGTCCGTGGTCAGCAACAAAAACGAAAACCGTGTTTTTGTACCACTTTTGTTTTTTAGCTTTTCGGATAAAATCACCAATACATTTATCGGCATATACAACCGAATTTAAGAAATCAGCCTCGGCTCCAGAGAACTTGGATATACCACTTTTTGGATAATCATAGGGAGAATGCGTACTTCCCGTAAACGCACAATGCATAAAGGGTTGACGCGATTGATTGATCTTTTTGATGAATAATTTATACAATTCTTCGTCGTAGTAATTCAATTTTCCGTGAGGCAACCCCGAAGGAAAGTCTGATTCATCCATTACTTGATCAAAGTGGTGCTCAACAATAAAACTCTCGATGTTTCCGTACTTCAAATCTCCGCTGAAAAGGTAAGACGAGAAATAGCCTTTCTTTTTCAAAACTTGATTGATAGAAACGATTTTTCGGTGTTTTTCAGGATAAAGCGAGATAGCCACTTCCGGAATACCGGGATAACCTGCCAAGATGGATGTATTTCCAATTTCTGAAGTCGTGTTGGTAGCGTAAATATTAGTAAACAAAACACCTTTTTTTGCCAAGCGATCAAAGTTGGGAGTTGCTCCCTTAAGCGAACTCAGACAACCAATGGTATTTGCCGTCCAGCTTTCTAAAATCACAAAAACAACATTGGGTTTACTGTCCTTTAGAATATAATTTTTGTGATTACGCTCAAAAGAAAACAGTTGTTGTGTGATATGCCGAGCTTCTTTCTCATCCATTTTCGGCAAAACATCGCTAAAATCTGTTTTTAAATACAGAAAGAAACTGTTGCCAAAAAAGTAAGAGGAATTCACCGAAACATCGTTTAGCTTTTGATTTTTTGAAAAATACGCAGTGTCAATGTTAATCGGAATTTGCTGCCAACCACCTCGCGCCAGTAAAAAACTAAGAGCAACTAAAAAGACAAAGCTCACAAGCAATTTGAGCGTTCTAGTAATCAAGTTGTTTTCCTTCAATTGGGTTAATGCCGTTTTCAGTAAACGATTGTAAACAAACCACGCAAAAAGACACTCGGCGGCAAGAATGAGTAAAAACAAAATCAAAGCTTTGTAATCTGCCGTTCGAACGACCTCATCCGGATTCGATAAATGCATAAAAACCCGCGACGTCAACTTGTGGTTCCATTCAAAATAGGCATTCGTTTCAGCAGCATGAATAGCGCTCACAAACAGTACTTCCAATCCGAAAACAAAGTAGAATGCGCGCTTCAACCAAAGTGAATTGTTAAAGGATTGTAATAAATAAAAAACCAAGGGAATAACACTCAAAAAAGCAGCTGCAGCTAGATCTAAACGCAAGGAATACACAAAAACACCTAAGTAGGAAAGACCATTTGTAAGCAAAACATCCGAGTGAAAAGCAGTGAAAACAACTCGCTGAAAATCAAACAGTAAAACCCAGAAACAAAAGGTAAAAAAACTGATTTTAAAGAAAGGGAAAAGTGTTTTCACAAAACAAATGTACAGGGAATATTGAAATGGATAATTATAAAATCCTCCCCCCGCCCCCTCCAAAGGGGGAGTGAAGTCCGCTATTCAATTCAATTCCTTTAAGTCGGAGAAATAAATATTTAGTAGGTCTCCTAAAATCTTATGTCCTTATCATTTTTCAGTTTCCCCCTTTGGAGGGGGACTAAGGGGGAGGACACTTAGAAATTTACATTAATCTTTTATTCTAAAGCAAAATCCTCCCCCCGCCCCCTCCAAAGGGGGAGAGAAAACCACTATTCAAAGTAAA
>CAZHPL010000343.1:0-2907 GCA_964534495.1 uncultured Lishizhenia sp. | reverse complement strand
TTTTAAACATTTTCTAACCTGATATCCTCTCCAAATTTTTAATATTAAATCCACTTTTTTACGAACATTATTGATATCAACCCATAATCTTGGGTTTTTGATCTTGGAATGAACTCCGCAGAACTTAAGTCCTATTAATGCAGAGTTGGGGCAACGATCATTGCTTCTTTTATTTTTACATGATGAGCACTTTGGTGATAACATTATTATACAAATTGGAAATCTTCGTTGAAAACGGATTTACGGCTTAGCTGTGTATAACCAGTATAACAAGCAGATAGAAATGAGCGCACCAGTAATTGTAAACGTACGTAATTTTGATGTCAACAAGCTTAGCTTTACAGTAGGACCCAAGAAGCCAGGACGTATGCCAACTATTAACATGAAGTATGAAGGACAACCATTTAATCTTCGTTTCCCAAACAAGATGAGTGTAAGAATGTTCGCACGCACCGATGAAACTAGTGGTAATACATCTTATACTTTGCTTACCAACATGAAGGATTGTGATCCATATGCTCGTGAGAAGGCATCTGGAACAACTGATGTGGAGGCACTTTACAACCTTATTGTATTCGATCTCAAGCAAAAGATCTTGAATACCGCTGAGGAAAAGTGTAAGGAGTGGTTTGGAAAGGCTCGTGCTAGAGCAGCACTTGAAGACGCATTTAAGGACATGTATCGTGTATCTGGTGATCGTATCGATGGAGAGTATGTTCCAAATGGAAAGTATCCTCCTAGTTTGACGATCAAGATTCCAGTCTATGATAACAAGGTTTCAACTGATGTTATTAATGAATCTGGAAACCCAGTATATCTTACTCCTGATACCCTTGGAAAGGTATTTGAAAACAATGTTGAAGTAAACATTGTAGCAAGCCCTAGTCTGTATATTATGGCAGGTGGTAGCTTTGGTGTGACTTGGCGTTTGAACTATGCACAAGTATTCCAACGTTCTCGACTGAACGCTGCGTCTGTATTTGGAACACAATCTGAATCAGAATCGGCACCAACTGTAGTAGAAGAGGAATCACAACAAGAAGAGGTAGCAAGACCTGCTACTCCTGATCAGACTCCTCCTTCTCAACAACCTTCTGCTCCTGCTCGGAAGAAGCGTTCTTCTGCACAGTAGATCTCTCATATAAAATATAAGAATCGTCTATAAAAAGAAAAGAATTAAAATCAAAGTAATTGATTTTTTTTATGTATTGTCCATGACATTTAAATTCCTTAATTGATTGTTTATTGCATTTTGAACAAGTGTATACTATAGGAGGATTGTATAACATTTCAGGAGTAACTAGTCTATATTTGCTAGATAAACATCTATCAAATAAAGTGCTAAAATCATCTTCCAAACAATCTAGGTATGCTTCATATGGCATAATTGACCAAATTGTTTTATCTTTTGAGATCCATCTATCATCCTGAAACAATGTTGCGTATTTATTGTCTTTGAACCAAAGAACTGAGAATATATTTGGGTCATCTATATCATATTCTACAAGACCAAGTTTATTAATATTATCATCGTATAACCAATAAACGTTTAATTTTGAACTAATATATCGAGGATCAATACGACCACGATATACATCTCTACCATCATAAGACCATTCAACTGCATCAATATCTTCATCGTGTTCTACAATATCTGGATTAATATCATGATAAACTAATCCTCTGCGAAGTAGAGAAAACATTTGTTGTATAAATTGATTTCTTTAAGTCTCAATCAAACTTAACAGTTACTCTAACATTATGGTGCTTTAATGAATTAGTAGCAGACTTTGAAAGTTCGTGCCTCTTTTTATGATTATTTACTTCAATCTCTTCCTTAAGACGTGTCTCCATATCAGCATGCACTGCTTCATAGTTTTTCTCCAAATAGTCTAATATTTCATCAGTTATTGCCCATTCAAAGAAATTTAGCTGACCTACAGTGGTTTCAAATCCCTGAAACTTTATTCTTTTTGACCGGCAGAATGGATCGAACATTTTCTTGCTGTACGCTTTCAGATGGGACTTGTATGAGAGATAAACTATCACGTGCTTTCCTGAACTTGTCAGAAAAGTCGTATTGAACTTCTTTGCATAGTTCGTCACGAACCAATCTATCAGTCTCAGAGATAGGTTTGATTTGCCCTCTAGAATATCCTGAACCTTTTGAATGTTCTCTTGATTGTAAAAACGTTCTAGACGAAATAATACCCATTGTTCTTGTGATTGTATTTCCATTTGTTTCATTTTAGTTTGTAGCATGTAAAATGGAATTTTTTGAATTAATAAATCAACAATTACTTGTTTCAATACTTAATCAAACATGGGTTTAGATATTTTCATCAACTGCGAGTCCAACTCTCCAGAACCAATTCCACAAGAGCACTTAAGGTACTCTGAGGATGGTATTAAGGGTTGGTGGCTCTCTTTATATTGGGTTTATCACAACGTAAATGATGGGGTGTATAGTATACCCGTTCACAAGTATTTGTCACAGCACTTTCCTAAGTGGGAAAGCGTTTCCGCTGATCTTCAGCATAGGTATCCAGATTATCCAAATATCTGGACAAAAGAAGAACATGAGAAGTTTCTAGACGCACTGGTATTTTATTATGCTCGTAGTCCTGCTTCTACTGTTGTCTTTAGTTGGTAGTTCTGCCAACTCCTTTTTTATCTTGAAAACGGTTTTAGTTTTTGTAATCTATGAAATGTAAATCAAATGGATAAAGTTGAGAAAATTGCTAAACTTTTAGAATTGTATGGAAAAGATGATCAAAGAACTGAAGCATGGCATTTGAAAAGAGGACAAATGTTAACAGCGTCTGAAATCTATAAAGGATTAGAAAGCGCTACACCTGCTCAACGACATGAACTTATTATGGGAAAATTACAACCAAGAGAATATGG
>CAZHPL010000342.1:0-2909 GCA_964534495.1 uncultured Lishizhenia sp. | reverse complement strand
ATCTAACTTTTCAAAAATCCACGTTCGTTTGTATTCTCCAAGAGGAACGAGTCCGCCTTGTTTAATTGATTTTTTTGGGTCGGGAATTATTTTATCAGTGTCTGCTTCCGTTACTTCACCTAAACCATTACAATTGGGACAAGCACCATAGGGAGAGTTAAAAGAGAATAAGTTTGGCTCTGGTTCTGGATAACTAATTCCACTCGTCGGACACATTAAAAAACGGCTGTACGTGCGGTGTTTGTTGTTTTCTAAATCAGCAATAGACATCACTGAGTCGCCAATTTTCATGGCTGTTACAACTGAGTCATAAATTCTCTTTCGGTCTTCAGCAGCAACTTTTATTCGGTCAATTACGATTTCGATGTCGTGAATTTTATATCGATCCAGCTTCATTCCTTTCACGATATCTTGAATTTCACCATCTACTCGTACTTTGGTATAACCACTTTTAGCAATTTGCTCAAACAATTCGCGGTAATGACCTTTTCGCCCTTTTATTTTGGGCGCAAGTAAAGCGATTTTTCTGCCTTCAAATTCTTTGATGATTAAATCAACAATGCCTTCATCAGAATATTTGACCATGGGCTCGTTCGTTTCATACGAATAGGCAGTTGCTGCACGTGCGAACAATAAACGCAAGAAATCATACAATTCGGTAATTGTACCAACTGTCGAACGAGGTGATTTCGAAACGGTCTTTTGTTCGATTGAAATAACAGGACTTAAACCTTCAATTTTGTCTACATCAGGTCGCTCAAGTCCACCAATAAATTGTCGTGCATACGCAGAAAATGTTTCGATGTATCTTCTTTGACCTTCTGCGAAAATGGTATCAAATGCAAGTGATGATTTTCCACTTCCGCTTAGTCCTGTGAAAACAATCAGTTGATTTCGAGGAATACTTAAATCGATGTTTTTCAGATTGTGAACCCTAGCACCGTAAACGTCAATAAATTCAAGCTCTTCCATTTAAAAATAGGCATTATAGTTTTTCAACTTTGTGTTTTCTTTTGGTAAATCTATGCTGTAGTTTTTTGGATTCAGTGTTAACTGATCGCCCATCAACCAAGGGTTTAGTTTCTTTAGGATTTTGTAATTGATTCCTTTTGTAATTGCCCATTTTTTTAAGTCGGGAATACTAGCTGTAACTTGAATTTTCTTTGTTTGAAAAGGTTGGTACAACTGTGATTCAGGAATGTCAAAACCATACGCTTTGGGATTTTCGTAAATTAATTTGAAGGCCATTATTCTAAAAACATAGCGAGCCGTTTCATTGTTCAATTCGGCGTCAAAATAATGGGAAACGTATTGTTCTTCCATATCATTATGAACGCCATCTAATCCACGATTATAAGATGCACAAGCAGCCAACCAATTTTGAGAGAAACGTCTTGCCCAAAGGATGAAATCACAGGCGCATTGTGTACTTTTTTCCAAATGAAAGCGTTCATCTACTTCTGCATTTACGATGAGGCCGTATTGTCTAGCAGTTGGAATCATCAATTGCCACATCCCACAAGCTCCTGCAGGACTTATTGCTTGTTGTAAATTACTTTCGATAGCACACAGATACTTGAAGTCTTGGGGGACTTTATTTTTCTTTAATACAGATTCAATTTTAGGAAAAAATCGATGTGCTCGTTTTAGTAATAAAATCGTGTTGGCTGGTTGATAGGTGAAAGACAAAATTTCTCTATCCAAACGCTCTTTAAGATCTTCGTCTTCCAAGTAGATTTTTTCTGTAAAAAAGGTCAGTTCATCCGGTAACTCCGGTAAAACCAATGAAATGTGTTCTCTTACGTCAGTATTTGATTCTGTTTTTTTTGACTCGACAGAGTTACAAGCGACGAAAAAAAAGAATGCAAAAAAAGAAAAAGTTAGTAGCCTCCCATTCATAGAGGCAAAGTTACTATTTGACTAGGATTTCTGCTTGAAAATAATCGTATTTCTGTACAGTATCCAAAAAACGACAGCGAAGAAAATCAAGAAAAAGATAACAGGTGTCACCATTTTATGTCTAACCATAGAGATGATTAATGCAGACAAAGCAAACGACATAGTTCCAATTAAAGTAAAAATGTACCATACTTGTCGATCGTTGTAACCAGCATACACTAAATGATGTGTTGTATGATCTTTTCCTCCTTGCATAGGTGACTTACCTTGCTTCAAACGATTAATAACAACTGTAAGCGTGTCAGCCGCAGCAGGTGTTAAAGCCGTTAAGGTAATAACCAAACTTACCCAGGAATGACTTTGAGTAATGTGTCCTAAATTCCATAAATATTTTATAGTAAAAAAAGCCACAAACATTCCAATAAACTGACTTCCAGCGTCACCCATGAACATTTTGGAAGGGTTAATATTATAACGTAGAAAACCAATTACAGCGCCTAAAACAGAAACTATAGTGAAAATCCAATAAGGTTCTCTTGAGTTACCTATGAAGTAACAAGCAAACAAACAAGAAGCAAGAGCGAAAAATACTGTAGTTGCAGTGATTCCATCCATGTTATCCAACATATTCAATGAATTCATCAATGCAATAACCCAAATTACAGTTAAAGTGTTGTCAACAAGTGGAATGTGGAACAAATCAATTGTTGTACCCGTGTAAACAAGTGTTAGTCCACAAAGTATTTGAATAATTAGTTTGAAATAAGGTTTAGTATTATAAGCATCATCAGCCAATCCCATGAAAAAACCTAAGCTAGAAGAAATAAAAAGACCCACATAAGCTTTGTTAGCAAAAATATTTTTGTCAGGAGAGATAATTAAAAACAAAACACAAGAGGATAAAAAACCAAGAAACAAACCTATTCCACCTAAAGAGGGTTTTGATTGATTACTCCAACGCACCGTTACGTCGTTTTTATTGCGAATACCAAGTGATTGAGAAAATCTCA
>CAZHPL010000341.1:0-2947 GCA_964534495.1 uncultured Lishizhenia sp. | reverse complement strand
ATTTAGCTGAAAAATACTACAAACCAAAGTGGTTGTACGCTATACTTGGAATTGCCGTTTATTATGCCAGTACTTTCATTTTCGGACTAGCACTTGGTGTGATTCAATTAATCAGTAATTCAGATTTTTTAACAGGTACACCAGATATAGTTTTAAGTTTAATTGGAATTCCTTTTGGACTTTTAGGTTGTTGGCTGACGCATTTCATTCTTAAACGCATTTGGGTGAAAAAAGCACTTTCAGAAGAGCCCGAGATTTTGGATCAGTTGTAAACGAAATCTCAAGGTTGAATGCACCTGTAATGATCGTTCACTTTATTTCTTAGCCATAATTGATTGGAAACGAAACAAGCGAGCAGAAGCCAAGAAAAAACTACTTCAACTTACTTCAACAAGTGATTTAGAATTAAAGAAAGCAGTAAAAATTCACCTTGAGGATATTAAATAAATTCAACTGAGTTGCAATTACTTCATCACCAACTCAGTTGAATTTTTCAAACTTTTCGTTTACGTTTTCGTCCAATTATGTACGAATCAATCGCTTCTTTGGAAGTGTACCAAACGTTTCCTTCTTTATAGGCATCAATCTTACCTTGGCGCGCTAAAAGACTCAAATATTCCTGACCATAAGGCAATTGTTCTTCCTCAACAATCGAAGTAATTGCTGAGTATTCGTACGTAGAACCAGGAAGTGCAGCCAAATAAATATTCATTGTGCGTTCTACTGCTTGAATCATCAATAATTGAAGTTTCTTATACTGTCCTAACCCGTACACTCAACGAATTGGAAGAATCAGGTTTTATTGAGCAGTATGCACCCTATCAAGGTAGTAAAAACGCATTATACAGGCTTAAAGACGAATACTGTAATTTCTACATTAAATACATCGAAAAAAGCAAACTTTCCGCAACAGGAGTCTGGAACAAACTGCAAAATCAACCCTCATTCCGTTCATGGTCAGGATTTACATTTGAAACCGTTTGCATCAAACATACAGAACAAATTAAAGCGGCATTAAAAATTGGTGGTATATACACAACAAGTGGAAATTGGATGGAAAAAATAAGATAAACGGAGCTCAAATTGATTTACTCATCGACAGAAGTGAAAACGTGATAAATCTATGCGAAATTAAATTTCATGATAGTAAATTTACACTCAACAAAAAGTATAGCGAAGAATTAATGAACAAAGTAAATTGCTTCAAAGAAAACACACAAACCAAAAAAAACATATTCATCACATTTATAACCACTTACGGAATAAAAGAAAATGAATATTCTTTACAATATATACAAAACAACATCACAATGAACGATTTGTTTTTGTATTAATGATAGCCAAAACACACAATTTTAACCTAGTTTTGACTGTTATAAATACAATTTTATAATCAAATAAAAAGCATTTAAAAACAACAAGTGAACCTGAATTACGTAACAATTAACGACAAAAAAGTCGCCTATATTCTTGAAAAAAACGTAGCGAACAAACCTTTTCTAGTGTTTCTTCACGACTCGCTTGGTTGCATTGAATTATGGCGCGATTTCCCGAGATTATTAGCGGAAGCAAATCTATGTAACCTCATCATTTTCGATCGCTTAGGCTATGGCAAATCGGACACTTTTATCTCTCCTGAAAGAGCTTTGGATTACATGGAAAAAGAAGCTGATTTTTTGGACTTATTTTTAGCTACTTTGGGAATAGAAGAAGCGCTTCTCTTCGGTCATAGTGATGGTGGTTCAATTGCGCTCATTGCAGCAGCAAAATATGCAAAACGCATAAAAGCCATCATCTGTGAAGGAGCGCATATTTTCGTGGAAGAAATTACATTAAATGGTATTCGTGAGGCAAAAAAGGCCTATCAATCAACGAATTTAACTGAAAAATTAGCCAAATATCATGGCGATAAAACGAAAGCTTTATTCGATGCTTGGACGGAAACTTGGCTGCGACCTGATTTTAAAAAATGGAATATCACCGAATTTTTACATGCTGTTACATGTCCAACTTTGGTGATTCAAGGTGTAGCGGATGAATTTGGTAGCGAGCAACAAGTCGAAGGAATTATGAAAGACATTCCTCACTCCAAAAAACAAGCCTTTCTCTTGGAAGGTGCGCAACATACACCACACAAAGAAGCCAAAGAAAAAACACTTGAAATTTGTTGCTTATTTATCGAAAAGTACATTTCATGCAACTAAAATCCATTCACCACATTGCGATAATTTGCAGTAACTATGAAGTATCCAAAGCATTTTATACCGAAATCTTAGGCTTGGAAATCATACGGGAAACCTATCGGGAATCTCGAAATTCATGGAAACTAGATTTAGCGCTAAACGGGCAATATGTCATTGAACTTTTCTCCTTCCCGAATGCACCTCAACGTCCCTCCTACCCTGAAGCTTGTGGTTTGCGACACATAGCATTTGCCTGCGAAAATCTAGAACAACAAATCCTCGAATTATCAATCAAAGGAGTAAAGTGCGAACCCATTCGAATCGATGAATTTACAGGAAAGGAATTCACCTTTTTTGCTGATACTGATGGATTACCGATTGAACTGTATGTTGTTTAGTGATATACAAAAAATTCATCGTTAGTTGTTCTATAATTTATATTGATTTAGAAGAGTTTACTTAAATTAGTGAACTAAAAAACCAACTATGAAATCTATTTTAGCCGGGATTCTTTTGTTCTTTGCCTTACTTACACATGCACAAACAGACTTCCATACAAGAAGTGGAATTGTTCCATTTATGGCTCCATTTTATCATGGTGTAGCTTCAGGCGATCCACTTTCAGACCGGGTTATTATTTGGACACGTGTAACCATTGACGATGCCATCGATCCAAATGCAACTATTCAAGTAAATTGGAGAATGGCGACAGATGTTTCTATGACTAATGTTGTTGCAAATGGGATCACTTCAACAAATGCACT
>CAZHPL010000340.1:0-2959 GCA_964534495.1 uncultured Lishizhenia sp. | reverse complement strand
CTTTGTCAATCGTTTCACATACACCTGATACGCAAATATGCCCCAATGCAAGTATTCAATTGAGCGCAACAGGAGCAGGTGGTTCGTCACCTTATACTTTTACTTGGTCTAAAAATGGTGTGACTGTCGGAACTGGAAGTTCAATTAACGTTACTCCTGCAAATGTTAACACACAATATTGTGTAACGCTTTCTGAGCAATGTGGTTCACCAACTACACAAGCTTGTATGATGGTTACATATCCACAAACCATCATACCAAGTATTGTTCCTAATTCTCCAAAAGAATGTGTACCTGGAACATTTGTATTTATGAATAATTCAGTTAACTCTCAAGAAATTGCTTCAACTGATTATTTGTTTACTAATGGTTCGACATATAATGTTAATAATGGTGCAGATTTATCCGTTACTTTTCCAAATGTTGGATTTTATGGTGTTGAATTGACAGTAACATCAATATATGGATGCGTGTATACATCTACGATTGATAGTATAGTTCAAGTTGTTCCAATGCCTACTGCAAATTTCAATATTTCTAAAAATCCTGCATCCTGGTTTGAGACAACCATTCAAACGGCTGATAATTCAACTGACGATGTAGTTCAATGGGCTTGGGCTAGTCCAGGTGCAACTGTTGTAAATCAAAACGGACCAGCTGCGTCAATAACTTATCCAGAAGGAATTGAAGGGAATTATCCAATCATTCTTACAGTTACTACCTCTGAAGGTTGTTCAGACTCAATAACATTAGTTATGTCTGTTGTTTCTGATATTATTTTATACGTTCCAAATTCATTTACTCCAGATAATGATGAACATAATCAATCTTGGAAATTTTACGTACAAGGTATCGATATGAATAATTTTCATTTAGAAATATTCAACCGATGGGGAGAAATGATTTGGGAATCTTTCGATCCTGAAGCAGAATGGGATGGATATTATGGATTCACAAAAGTTCCAACAGGAACGTACACTTGGAGAATATCTTATAAAGAAAGAGATTCAGACGGAAGGAAATACCATACAGGATATATTAACGTTTTGAGATAAAAAATTTATGAAAAAATTATTTTTTACAGCAGCTATTATGGCTGCTTTTTTGTCTTCATGTGATGTGCTAAATCAAGCGGCAAATAACATTAACATTAACGGTGGAAATGGAAATTCTACTCCATCACTAACAAATGACGAAGTAATTTCAGGTCTACGTGAAGCTCTCAATGTGGGTATTAAAAATTCAGTCAATTTAACTAGTGTTACTGACGGCTTTTTGAATAATGCAAACATTCGGCTTCCTTTTCCTCCAGATGCTCAAAAAGTAAAAGATAAAGCACTAGAATTGGGGTTGAATGGTCAAGTAGACAAATTTGAAACTACTTTGAATCACGCAGCTGAAGAGGCAACAAAAGAAGCTTTACCAATTTTCATAGATGCAATCAAAAACATGAGTGTAAGTGATGGTTTTGCTATCTTAAATGGTGGAAACGGTGCTGCAACTAAGTTTTTAAAAGATCAAACTACCTCCAAGTTAACACAAGTATTTTTACCAAAAGTAAAAGAAGCTACAGCAAAAGTAAAATTGACTGAATATTGGAACCCAATTATCAATAAATATAATACAGCTATGACTTTAACAGGAGGACAAAAAATGAATCCTGACTTAGATGCCTATGTAACTCAAAAGGCTATTGAAGGTTTGTTTTACATGGTTGAACAAGAAGAAAATAAAATCAGAAAAGACCCTGCTGCTCGTGTAACAGATTTGTTAACTAAAGTCTTTGGCAGTTTAACACATTAATATGACATTTTTTCCTGCAACTGATTTGGTTCTTAATGCTAAGAATCAAGTCTATCATTTGGGTTTATCACCCGATCAACTTTCCACTAAAATTATTGTTGTGGGTGACCAAGATCGAGTTGAGAAAATTTCTGCTTTTTTTGATACCGTTGAACATTGTTCTCAACATAGGGAATTTGTTTGTCATACAGGAACAATCAAAGGAAAACGCATTTCTGTATTATCAACAGGGATTGGAACAGATAATATTGATATTGTTGTGAATGAATTGGATGCGCTGGTAAATATTGATTTAGAGACTAGAACGGAGAAAGAAGTAAAAACTCAATTGGATATTGTTCGAATAGGAACTTGTGGAATTGTTCGCTCTGAAATTGCCGTTCATTCGTATATACTTTCCGAGTTTGCTCTTGGTTTGGATAACATAGCACATTTCTATGAAATGGACTTCAACGAAAAAGAAGTGGACTTGCAAAAAGCGGTTTCACAACATATTGGTTTGCCGGAAGCAATCGTTCCTTATTTGGTACAAGCTGATGAATCTTTGGTTTCTAAATTAAAATCGGATCAAACGCATAATGGAATTACGATTACCAGTTCAGGATTTTATGGACCACAAGGAAGAAATTTGCGTATTCCAACGAAAACTTCAAATATTCACGAACGCTTAAGTACATTCGAAAAGGACGGTCATGTAATCATGAATTTTGAAATGGAAAGTTCTGCTTTAATTGCACTTTCAAAAGCATTAGGTCACAATGCAACAACCATTTGTTTGGGTATCGCTAATCGTCCTAATTTCGAATTCTCAAAAGGATATGACAAAGAAATGGATGCATTGATCCATTACGTACTCGATAGAATCTAAGGTTATTTTTTGATGTACTTGTCTATGGTAATGTGAAGGTTCATACCACGTAAGTCTTGACCTTTTGCTACGATATTGCCTTCACCATCTACCAAGAAACCTGATGGGATAGAATACACACCATAAGCTGCTGAAGCTTTTCCTTCTTTGTCCCAACCGTGATTTTTCCAAACTAAATGGTCTTTTTGAATGGCCTGTTTCCAGGCACCCTCTTCCCTATCTAATGAAACGCTAGCTTAGGCTTTGCCTATCACCGTGATAGACAGTGCGTGGGGATAGCGGTTGCCT
>CAZHPL010000339.1:1367-2960 GCA_964534495.1 uncultured Lishizhenia sp. | reverse complement strand
TGGAAAATAAAGCACATGAAGCAGACCATCAACAAGAAATGTTAAGAAAAGTTCCTTTAAAATTATATGTAGGATAATATGCCAAAGTTTTTAGTAGGTAGAGATATAGATTTTTTTAGAAATGTAGCCAGAGAAATGGTAGAAAAGGTTATAGAAGAAACATGCGTTTTATATAAAATAAATCTTACCGATACAAAAATAAACATATATGGTGAAGCGATGAATAAAACTTGGCATAAAGGTGTTGAGTTATATTGTCTAATTGCTAAAGAAGCGGAAACACCAAATTATGAAGGATTTGGGCCGGATACTAATCAAAATATAGAATTTCGTTTTGATAGAGAACATTGTAGAGATAGAAACACATATCCTGAAGTTGGTGATATTATTTATTTCAATAATTCTTATTATGAGATAGATAATACAAATGAAATACAATTTGTAGGAGGTTTACCGGGTGGTGAGGACAATAGTCCTGTTGGATATGATAGAAGAAATTGGAGTATTATATGTACTACATTTATGGTATCTAAATCAAACCTTAATATAGAAGAAAGTTTTAAATAAAAAATAAATGTCAACAAATCCATTAAGACCAGACCTAAATAGAGGTAATGAGATAAAATCTACAAAAGGTGATTTACGAAAAAGTATAACACTTTTTGATATAGATTATGCTATGATGTCTTATTTGGAAGATACGGTTTTACCAACTTTAAAAGACCCAAATGGTATAGGAATAAAAATTCCTGTTATATATGGTAACTCTGAAAGATGGAATGGTTCTAGAAGGCAAGGAATTTATAGGGATGGTAAAGGTAAAATACAATTACCACTTCTTATGATTCGTAGAACATCTATAACCAAAGATGAGACCATGTCTATGCCAAATAGGCATATTTCATATCCGGCAATTACAAAATGGTCTAAAGATAATCGTTACGACCGATTCACAGCATTGGGTGGCGGTGTTAAACCAAAACAAGAAATATTCCGAATAACAATGCCGGATTATGTTGAAGTTAATTATGATTGTATGTGTTGGACATCTTATACAGAACAATTAAATGAGGTAATTGAACATCTTAATTTTGCATCATCTTATTGGGGAGATAAAGAAAAATTCAAATTTAGAACATCTGTTGGTGAGTATAATGTAATAAATGAGGTTGGTGAAGGCACGGAGAGAATTAATAGAGTTGAATTTTCTCTTAATGTAAAAGCATATTTATTACCTGAAAAATTTGATGGTGAACCTACTACTAAAAAATCAATGTCTACAAAAAGAATTGTCATGTCCACAGAAGTAGATTTAACTGCAGATGGTAGATTGGAAGCTATATTATCACAAAAATCACCATATTATGATAATAAAGATATTATTGATTTTTTATCTTTAAATAATAGTAAATATTTAAACCCTGTATCTACAAATATTGCTATATTTACAAATATAAAACCAATAAAAACACCCGCAGTATTAAAGGGAACAATTAACTCTGGATTATCTTATAATAATGAGGTTTACGATATTAAAGTTTTTGTTAATGGTATTAGATATTATCAAACACTACATTTTTCAGTTTCTGTAAC
>CAZHPL010000339.1:679-1319 GCA_964534495.1 uncultured Lishizhenia sp. | reverse complement strand
ATTAGATATAACTCAAAAAATAAGTAGAACTCCAAAATCCGTAAAATTGGTAGTTGAAGATTTAAACCATCCAACATATTGGATATGGAAAGCCATTGGCTGGAAATTTAATGAAATAAGAACCGAAATAGAGTATAGAACAGATTCGGATAGATTGATGGCATGGGTAAATACAGTCAGAATTAGCGATAGAGATTTTATTTATGAACAAGTAGCAGATGACATTTTAGTTAAATTTATAAAAAGTCAATTTATTGGATACGGATTAGATAATGAAGATTATATAGAAATTAAAGGAGATATTTATCAACAATATGCGTAGATTTAATTCAAATACAAAAAAATCAAATTTACAAAAACAGCCAGTTGTAAATAACAAAATGAAAATAAAAAATTTTCATAATGAAATTTTACAGCATAGTGCTATGCAAACCAGATATGGAGTTGATGAAATAGATGTTGTAAATAATAAATTTATACTTTACAACCTTCTTTTAGATTACGGAACACAATCTCCTGATTCAAGATTATTTGAATTATTAGTATATGGTATTCAAATACAAAATAATTACGAAGTAAAGCAGGTTGATAATAATATTGAAATAATTTTAGGAGAACCATATATAGATTTAGAAAACAT
>CAZHPL010000339.1:0-669 GCA_964534495.1 uncultured Lishizhenia sp. | reverse complement strand
TATGTTATAGGTAAATTTACGGAATGTGGAATTGCATTGGAAGATGATTTATCACAGGTATTAACAACAGAAGATAACGAATTTATAATTTTATAAAATGAGCACACCAAGAACAGGAAGAAAAATATCACAATTACCAACTCTAACATCCGCATCATTGGATGTTTTTGTTGTTGGTATTAGTGGTGAAACAACGTATAAACTTTCATTAGATGCTTTGGAAGATGCGGTAATACAAACTATTTCAGCATCATTAGATAATAGAGTAGACTTTTTGGAAACATTTAGTTCCTCTTACAATGATTTTAGTTCATCCGTAAATTCACAACTAAATGCAAATTCAGCATCCGCACTAGAATTTAGATTAGATGAATTAGAATCAAAAACCGGTTCATATGCAACTACTGGTTCAAATTCATTTACAGGAGCAATAACAGCATCTTATTTTGTAGGAGATGGTAGTGCATTAACAAATGTAACCGGTGCACTAAGTGTTGCAATTTTAGATGAAGGTGTTTATAAGGGAGGTGTTACAACATTTAATTTTTCTGGCTCAAATGTAATTTCAAGCGTAGTTGGTGGAGTTGCATTGGTAGAAGTTAGAAAGGATAATACAGTATTATCGACATCATCATTTAATGAATATACACAATCTCTTAAAAATGCAAT
>CAZHPL010000338.1:0-2960 GCA_964534495.1 uncultured Lishizhenia sp. | reverse complement strand
ACACACTCACCTACTCAAGCAACTGGAATCGGAACTCCATCTGGCTTGCCGTCTGGTGTTTCTGCTGTTTGGTCATCCAATACAATCACTATTTTTGGCTCTCCAACAGTTGCAGGAGTGTACAATTATTCCATTCCTTTAACAGGTGGATGTGGTTCAGTGAATGCAACCGGAACGATAACTGTAAACGGAAACGCATCAGGAGGTTCAGCTGTGAATGTAACAACATGTGTTAATGTTGCAATGACAACAATCACAAGAACTACAAGTTATATTGTAAGCATGGGAACCCCAACGGGACTCCCTCCTGGTGTCTCAGCAAGTTGGTCATCAAATACGTTAACATTAAGCGGAACGCCAACTAGTGTTGGTACCTATAATTATTCAATTCCACTCACAGGAAATTGTTCTAACACAACAGCAACTGGAACAATTAATGTAGTTTCTGCCAATACTGTTGGAAGCCCATCAGCAACACCAACAGTTTGTATAAATGCAGCAATGACTGCGGTTACAATATCTACAGGTGCTGCTACAGGAATAGCTAATGCAGGTGTAAGTGGTGCAAATGGTTTGCCAACTGGCGTTTCTGCAAATTGGGCGAGTAATGTAATTACAATCTCAGGTACACCAACGCAAAGCGGTACTTTTAATTATTCAATTCCATTAACAGGAGGCTGTGGTTCTGTAAACGCAACAGGAACAATTACTGTTAATCCTCTGAATACAGCTAGCGCAGGAACAACAACTACATTGTGTGTAAATACTGCATTATCTCCTGTGATTACACATACTACTACGGGAGCAACAGGCATTTCAACAATAACAGGGTTGCCAACGGGTGTTTCAGCATCTTGGTCTGCTAATACGATAACAATCAGTGGTACTCCTACAACATCAGGTACTTCAAGCTATACCATTAGATTATCTGGTGGTTGTGGAACAGTAAATGCAACTGGAACGATTGCTCGAACAGCAAATAATACAGTAGGTACGGCATCGGGGACCAATAATAGGACAGTTTGTATAAATTCAGCAATGACTTCAATAGTTAGGACAACTACTGGCGCTACAGGTATTGATACTCCTACTGGACTTCCTAATGGTGTTAATGCTAGTTGGTCTTCAAACACTTTAACAATAAGTGGAACGCCAACAGAGAGCGGTGTTTTTAATTATAGTGTTCTTTTAACTGGTGGTTGCGGTACAGTATATGCAACTGGAACAATTACAGTGAATGCTGCTAATACAGCAAGTATAGCTTCTTCGTCACCAACTTTGTGTGTAAATACTGCTTTGACAGCAATAACACATACTACAACAGGTGCTACTGGAAGAAGCACAACTTCTACAGGATTGCCAGCTGGAGTGGGTTCAAATTGGTCCTCAAATACATTAACCATCTCTGGTACTCCGACAGCATCAGGTACCTTTAATTACACCATATTATTGACAGGAGGTTGTGGGACAACATACGCAACAGGTACTATAATTGTGACCCCTAATAATACTGCTGGTACAGCTCCAGCTAATCCAAATATTTGTGTTAATACTGCTCTAACCCCATTGACACGTACAACTACTGGAGCAACAGGCATAGGAACAGCAACAGGTCTTCCATCTGGCGTATCAGCTTCTTGGTCATCTAATACACTAACATTAAGTGGAACGCCAACAGTTGCTGGAACATATAATTATACTATTCCTTTGACAGGTGGATGTGGTTCCGTTAACGCAACAGGTACCATAACCGTTGTTTCACAAAATTCGGCTGGTACAGTGTCTTCCAACCCAACTTTATGTATAAATACAGCCTTGACTCCAATAACCAGAACAACTTCTGGCGCAACTGGAATTGGAACTCCTTCCAATTTACCATCTGGAGTAACAGCTTCTTGGTCAGCAAATGTTTTAACCGTAAGTGGAACACCTACAGTTGCCGGAACATTTAATTATACCATTCCATTAACAGGTGGTTGTGGAACAGCAACTAATGCGACAGGAACAATTACTGTTAATTCAGATAATACAGCTTCGGCGCCTTCTACAACACCAACACTATGCGTCAACACTGCTTTAACAAGTATCACGCATACAACGACAAGAGCAACTGGCATTTCTAATTCAGGTGTAAGTGGAGCAAATGGCTTGCCATCAGGTGTTTCTGCTACTTGGGCATCGAATACCATTACAATAAGTGGAACTCCAACAGTTTCAGGGGTATTTAATTATTCTATTCCGTTAACGGGTGGGTGTGGTTCTGTCACTGCTATTGGAACTATTACAGTGGATAACGCCTCTGTTGCAGGTACGATAAGTGGGGGGGCTTCTGTTTGTAGTACAAGCAATAGTACCACGTTAACATTGTCAGGTAATACGGGTTCAATACAATGGCAATCGTCACCTAATAATTCTACATTTAGTAATATTTCTGGTCAAACAAGTGCAACATATACTGCAACAAATTTGTCAAGTACTACTTATTATAGAGCAGTTGTTATAAACGGTTCATGTAGTTCTTCAAATTCAAATACTGCAACGATTACTGTAGTAAGTCCTTCCATTAGTGATCCTTCATTAGTCTCAGGTGATTATGTTTGGAGAGGTAGTGGTGTAAATTCAACAGATTCTGTAGATTGGATGGTGGCGTCAAATTGGTATGTTTATAATGGATCAAGTTTTAGTGTTGCCAGTTCTTTACCAACTAAAGACATCAACGTGTTTATTCCATCAATGAATGAATGTTTTGTTGCAAATCCTCATATCTTCACAGACGTTACTCCAGTGTCTAAAAATCTAACTATCCTATCAAATGGACATCTAACTATGCACACAGGTAAATTGTCAGTTGCAGGAAATTGGGTTAATAATGGGATTTTTACTTGTGGAAGTGGTGAAGTAATATTCATTGAAAAAGGATACCATACAATTGGAGGAACGGTATCTGTAAATGCATTCTA
>CAZHPL010000337.1:0-2960 GCA_964534495.1 uncultured Lishizhenia sp. | reverse complement strand
AATATTTCTCCCGTTGGTCGAAATGACAAAGAGAGGATTTGTATGGCGAAAATGCCTTGCATTTTCGCTTAGATCACCCTACGATACGTCATTTCGAGCACATGCGAGAAATAGTAATTAACCGTTTGTAAGTCCTTTTGTCTTGACACAAAAGAATCACCTCGCAGAAGCAGCGAAGCTAAAAGGTCAAGGCTCAATTGAAGCCGTTCGGAGAAAATTTTCTCATGGATCACTTCAACGAAATTTTTGCCATTCTTTTGTCTTGACACAAAAGAAACAAAAAGTCAAGGCTGGGAATGAAGCTTAGTTCGCAATCTATTTGATGCTTATTGGAATTCTATCACGCAGCGAACTATTTTAACTTCTTTCTGAAACCCAATTTTAGCGCTTGTTCTTTCAGAAAAGCTCAAAATGGATGGGTTTCATTACAGCAGCTAAAACCACATCATTCAATGCCGGAAAAGGAACGCAGTTGTTTTATTCTTCGAATGGGTTTGTGGGAACGAATGAAGATCTTTTAAGGGTTGTTTTTCCTTTTCGCAGTTTGTTAAAAAGATTAGTTTGGACTAAATTGTTTGTGTACACTCAAAAAATTAATTGTATTACTTTTGCAATCCAATCCGAACACATGAAAATTTCATACAACTGGCTTAAAAACTACGTCCAAACGGACTTACCTATTGATACTATCGCACGTATTTTAACCGATACAGGTTTAGAGGTAGAAGGAACTGAAAAAATCGAAGCCATTCAAGGTGGTTTGGAAGGTGTTGTAATCGGTGAAGTGCTTAGCTGTGAAAAACATCCAGACGCAGATAAATTGAAAGTTACGACTGTTTCCATTGGTAGTGAAACTTTACAGATTGTTTGCGGTGCACCGAATGTGGCAACAGGACAAAAGGTAGTTGTGGCAACGGTTGGATGTACGCTTTACCCTAATCCAAATGAGCCTTTTAAAATTAAAGCTGCAAAAATTCGTGGTGTTGAATCGTTCGGTATGTTGTGTGCGGAAGACGAACTCGGCATGGGGCAATCGCATGCAGGAATCATGGTTTTGGATAAAAAAGCAGTTGTGGGAGCGCCTGCAGCTTCTTATTTTGATTTGGAAGACGACTACGAAATTGAAATTGGATTGACACCTAATCGTTCGGATGCTATGGGGCACATCGGTGTGGCGCGAGACATTATAGCGTTTTTGAATTTCCACGAAAACAAGGGTTTGTCGTTGCAGTTACCTAGCGTAACTTCTCTAAAAAAAGAAGTAGATTTCCCTATTGCGATAACAATTGAAGATACAGAAAATTGCGCTCGCTATTGTGGGGTTACGATTTCAGGTGTTAAAGTTGGTCCTTCTCCGGAATGGTTACAAAAACGCTTGCGTGCCGTTGGTTTAGCTCCGATCAACAATGTGGTGGACATTACCAATTTTGTAATGCGTGAGTTAGGAACGCCTTTGCATGCTTTTGATGCGGAAGTATTGAAGGGTTCTATCGTTGTCAAACAAGCAAATGAAGGTTCGAAATTCGTTACATTGGATGGCACAGAACGCACATTGAAAGGTCAAGAATTGATGATTAGCAATGGTGAAACGGATTTGTGCATTGCAGGTGTTTTTGGTGGATTAACTTCGGGAATTAGCGACAAAACAACAACTGTTTTCCTAGAATCGGCTGTGTTTAATGCGGTTTCTGTTCGTAAAACGGCGCGTGCACATGGATTGAATACAGATGCCAGTTTCCGTTTTGAACGTGGAGTTGACCCTGAATTAACGCTTTTTGCTTTGCGTAGAGCTGCGACATTGATTAAAGAAATCGCAGGTGGTAATTACGGAATGGATGAAATGGATATCCAAACGCAAACCATTCAAGCAACGCAACTCGAAGTGAGTGTGAAGCGCATCAACCAATTGATTGGAAGTGCGATCAGCATGGATGAAATGAAAGCAATTCTTACTGATTTGGATTTCAAAATACTTGAAGAAAAGGATGATAATTTACATCTTGAAATCCCATTATATAGAACGGATGTGCAACGTGAAGCAGATATCGCGGAAGAAGTGTTGCGAATTTACGGTTTCAATAAGGTAGCGATTCCTAGCAAATGGAATTTGTCATTGCCGATTGAAGAAGGTATTAACCCAGAGAAAGTATTGGTTTCATGTGCTGAATTCCTCGTGGGAAAAGGGTTTCATGAAGCCTTGAATAACTCTTTGACGAAAGCGGTTTACGTTGAAAAACACGGAGGCGAAACCTTGAAGCGCGAACAAGCTGTCGAAATGTTAAATCCGTTGAGTCAGGATTTGAATGTGATGCGTCAAAGTATGCTTTTTGGTTTGTTGGAAAATGTGGCACATAACCAAAATCGCCAGGCACCTAATTTGCGTTTGTTTGAGTTCGGGAAAGTGTACAACAAATTTGCTTCCGGCTACAACGAGCAACAACAAATGGCCTTGCTCATGACAGGTTCAAAACATCAAGAAGCTTGGAATAACGATAAAAGCGAGGTGAATTTTTACACTTTAAAAGGTTTGTTATTGTCAGTATTTGAGCGCTTTGGGTTGACCAATCAATTGCAGGAGAAAAATGCAGAAAGTCATTTATTTGAATTTTCTCAACGTTTGGATGTATTCAAAAAGAATGTGGCTGAAATTGGAGTTGTTTCTTCGTCGATTCAAAAAGACTTTGGAATCAAGTCGAAAGTGTATTTCGCTGTCATTCATTGGGACAATTTACTGGAAGTGTTGAAAAACGTGCGCATTAAATTCAAGGAATTACCTAAAACGTTTGCCATCCGAAGAGATTTTGCTTTTGTTTTGGATAAAAACACCGATTATATGTCTTTAGAGAAAGCGGCTCGCAATGCGGAGAAAAAGCTACTTCAATCGGTGAATTTATTTGACGTTTACGAAGGCGACAAAATCGAGGAAGGAAAAAAATCCTATGCTTTGTCGTTTGTGCTAC
>CAZHPL010000336.1:0-2980 GCA_964534495.1 uncultured Lishizhenia sp. | reverse complement strand
AATCAAAATAGTAGCTATAGAAATATTCATTTTTTAAGGAAAGGCTATCGGGTGGCAGATTGGTAATGTGGTGGCAGCTGGTATCAGTTGAAATCTTGGGTGTGTATCGTGAATGGTAGTAATAATAATAACCATCAGTATTGATGTAATACTTTCTGCGCGCTATGGTAACAATGGTATCTGCACTGCGTTTAATTTTCAAATCTATCATTTGGGTGACTTGCCCTTGCTCTGGCATAGGTTGCTTCCCGTTGTTTGGTATGTTTTTATCAAAGTCGTTGTAATAGGTATAAATACTATCACCTAATACTAATCCATAAGGATTATAAGTGACATTTACTTTGTATATACCGGCAAACAGCGGCACACCAAAGCTGTGATGTGAAGCATTCTGGGTATAGTAGTTATAGTAATTTTCAAAATCATTGAGGTATATGGGAACCACAATTTGTTCAAGCGGTTTTAGGTATCTAATTTGAACCGATCCTGTATCATGAACCATCATTTTGAGCGTTCTATCTTCTGTATATCTCAACAACATGGTATTTTTTGTTTTGTCGTAGGCATTTAGGTAAAATAATTTTTGCCCTACATTTTGTGTATGAGGAAGCAAAATAGGATATGTGTGCTCCTTGTCTGTATTGGTGATGGTTATTCTAAAGGTGATTTTTTCGCCTTCATAATATATTTCTTTGTCTGTGCTAATAACCATACTGATTGGATGATATGGTAGGTAGCCAAGAACATTTTTATGGAAGCCCCAAATTAAAAAAGTTAATAAAATTGTTTTTAACTGATTCATGGAATTAATAACTGATTTAAGTTAATTTCATTTTTAAACAATAATATATTCTTCATTCATAATATGATTAACTTGAAGAATTTTTAATTTTACTTAGCAACTGAATAACATCGAACTTTCGATAGTTTCCTAGAAGTAAAGCATCTGTAACCTTGTTTTTCTTAAATAATACATAGAGCAAATAAGGGATTAAGATGGCCAAAAAAATTCTTAAAACCCTATCATCAGAAATATATTTATTGATAATCAACTGAACCGGTTGATGTAAAAACATAATTGCCATTGAGGCTCTTCCTATCTCAGAAACAGGTTTTTCAATTATTCTAATAGTTGAAATATACTGTGAAAATTTTTTCAAGCCTAAAATAAAAACTAAACTTGAAATTAAAGTAATCACAGGTAACCCATAATATGAGTTTTTCATATCATAGAGATTTGCAGGAAAAAATAGAGAAAACACAATCACTAATAATATTCCCATTAAGATATATAAAGTATTAACAGATATATTTTCATTTTTGAACCAAAAGCCAATAAAATAAATGGGTGCTGCAGCTAATACTACATTTAGATTCCATGGCAGCCAGAAATTAGGCATCCACAATGAATTGATATAACTAAGTGCTAGAAAAAATAACATGATAAACATTACGGTACGTGCCTTAAATTTTGTGAGAGAATAATTAACTACCTGTTGCGTAAAGAAAAGACATGTCACAAACCAAAAGATTCCCAATCCACCGCCTAGCAGTTTTCCTCCCATTACTAGCTTATAAAAATAACTTGATAGCCCTTTTCGGGTGAGATCTGGAAAGCCATAATAAATCAAATAGAGAATGATGAGGTATATTAAATAAGGTACTAAAAGACTTTTTGCTTTATGGGTAAGGAATAACTTATAATCTACGGTTGGTTTTAAAAGGTACCCAGAAATATAAAAGAACAAAGGCATATGAAAAATATAAATCAACGCGGTAAGAGTTCCTCCCCAAATATGTCCAACCACCACTAGGAGAATTCCCAATCCTTTTAACACATCAATCCAAACTATTTTACCCATTTTTAGCTGACCTCTAAATACAATACTTTTTTTACCTTCATCATTCTAATATAAGGTAACACAGATTAACATGATAATTGTGGAATTATTCTTATGCTATTTGCAGTAAATAAATAGCGCTGAGTCGGCAAAAGAATTATTTAAATCCTTTGCAGCTTTAAAATCCAAACAAGCACTATCTGCCACACCCAATTTTACTTTCATCATTCCACGATTATGAAAAGCCTCGCTGTTATTAGGATTCAATTCTATGGCTTTAGAATAATCTGATATGGCACCAGACAAGTCATTTAAAGTGCCTTTTACAACTCCTCTGAAATAGTATGCTTCATCGTTTTTGGGGTCGATTTCAATCGTTTTAGAATAGTCAAAGATAGCTGCATCATAATTTCCATATCGATGATTTGAGTAAGCGCGCAAATAATATGCATCTTTATTGTTGGGATCTAATTCTATGGCTTTGGTTAAACAAATAATTGCCAAGGAATCCTTCTCCTCTTCATAAAAAGATTTACCTTGAGAAAAAAAATCACTACTCTTCTCTGTTGACCCGCAAGCCATCATAAATAGTATCATTGATAAAATAAAAGTTGTTTTCATGACTTGGTCTTTAAAAATTTCCTATAACCACTCCTCACCAGAGAATAGTTTTAATACGAATATAATTAATCCTCTTGCAATTTAAGCAAGTGATTTTCTACCCCAAAAATAGAATACAACAATCTATGATTAAAAATCTATTTAAGCATCTGCTTAATCACAAATAACTAATTTACCTTCTAGTTTCTTCTCATCAAAAATCCCTGTAAAGAAATACAAACCTGGCGGAAGCATCTTGCGCTGTATGATAATCTCTGATTGGTTTGAAAGGGTTATGGCACTTACCTCCTCCCCTAAAACATTCTTGATTTTAAGCACACCATTTTTATAATTAAATGGGATAATTAATGTGGTAAAATCGGAAAATGGATTTGGATAAAGTTGATAACTTATTTTTTCATATACATTTGGAACAGCGTTAAGAAGTACACTAAAACATTCAGTAGTATCGCTACAAATTCCATTAGAAACAATGGCTTTGTAACTGCCGTTTTGCGCAGGAACAAACGACCTGGAAT
>CAZHPL010000335.1:0-2982 GCA_964534495.1 uncultured Lishizhenia sp. | reverse complement strand
ATGCCGTGCCACGTCCATCGAAAAAAGAAGAGCGTGTTCGCGCATTTATGGTTCAATTTGGAGAATCACTTGGATTGGAAACCATCGTAGATAAAATAGGGAATGTTATTATCCGAAAGCCCGCATCTGCTGGAATGGAAGACCGAAAAACGGTTATTCTGCAAGCGCACTTGGACATGGTACACCAAAAAAACAGTGGTACTGACTTTGATTTTGACACACAAGGAATTGACATGTTGGTAGAAGGCGATTGGGTTCGTGCTAACGGAACAACCTTAGGTGCAGACAACGGAATCGGAGTAGCAGCGATTATGGCGGTTTTATCTTCGAATGACATTGCTCATCCAGCTGTGGAAGCGTTTTTTACCATCGACGAAGAAACGGGAATGACAGGCGCGATGCACATGGATGGCAGTTTGTTACACGGAGAAATTTTATTGAATATCGACACAGAAGACGACGACGAACTTTCGGTAGGTTGTGCCGGTGGAATTGACACAAACACAAGCTACAACTATGAAGAAGTAAAACCGAACGATAATCATGATGCGTTTGAGATCACAATTCGCGGTCTTTTGGGTGGTCATTCGGGGATGGACATCGATAAAGGTCGTGGTAATGCCAATAAATGGATGGCGCGTTTACTTTGGGAAGCAAAAAAAGTTGCGAATATTCAACTGCATTCCTTTGATGGTGGTAGTTTACGCAATGCAATTCCACGTGAAGCAACAGCCATTGTAGCCGTTTCAACGTCAGAAAAAGATGTGTTTTTAGCGAATGTTGAAGCAGGAATAGCTACTTTAAAAGAAGAATACAGCAGCATCGAGCCGGCAATCGATATCAAGGTTGCAAGTTTGAATGAAAAATTGGAAACGGTTGCAAGCGAAAGTGATTTCCATAAAATCATTTCTGTTTTGTGTGCTGTTCAAAATGGTGTTTTCCGCATGAGTCCAGATATCGAAGGTTTAGTAGAAACGTCTTCGAGCTTGGCACGTGTCATCGTTCGTAACGGTTCATTTACCACACAATCTTTGCAACGCAGCAGTGTTGAATCTACGAAAGCTGAAATTGCCATGGCGATCCGAACAGCCTTTGAATTAATTGGTTGTGACGTGGTGCAAGGCGGTGATTATCCCGGATGGAAACCGAATCGTAACTCAGTGATTTTGCACTTGATGGAAAACTTGTACCGCGAAATGTATCAAGACGAACCCAAAGTAAAAGCTTGCCACGCAGGATTAGAATGTGGCATCTTAGGGAAACACTTGCCTGGCGTAGATATGATTTCCTTTGGACCAAACATTCGTGCAGCGCATTCACCTGACGAGAAAGTACAAATTTCATCTGTTCAAAAATTCTGGCAATTTTACTTGGAAACCTTAAAACGCATTCCAACGAAATAGCCTATATCATTTTACATTATACATTTTCAAAAAGAAATGAATTTTCAACTTAATACCATCGAAGAAGCCATTGAAGAAATTCAAAAAGGAAAAGTAATCATTGTGGTGGATGATGAAGACCGTGAAAACGAAGGCGACTTCTTAACGGCAGCTCGCAACGCAACACCAGAAGTAATCAACTTTATGGCAACGCATGGTCGAGGATTGATTTGTGCGCCGATTAGTGAAGAATTGACTGACAAATTAGGTCTAGAAATGATGGTGCGCAATAACTCTGCGGCATACGAAACACCATTCACGGTAAGCATCGATTTGATTGGACACGGATGTACGACAGGCATCTCGGCAAGTGATCGTTCGAAAACGATTTTAGCGATGATTGACCCTGAAACTCGTCCAGAGGAATTAGGGAAACCTGGTCATATATTCCCACTACGTGCTAGAAAAGGCGGTGTTTTACGTCGTGCTGGACATACAGAAGCAGCGGTGGATTTATCGCGTATGGCAGGCTTTGAAGAAGCAGGTGTTATCGTTGAAATTTTGAACAAAGATGGAACCATGGCTCGATTGCCACAATTGGTTGAAATAGCTAAACGTTTTGACCTGAAAATCATATCGATAGAAGAATTAATTAAATACCGAATTAAAACGGAAACGCACATCGAAAAAGTGGTAGATGTACATTTACCAACGGATATGGGTGATTTCCAATTACATGCTTTCAAAGATTTAAACAGCGACATGGATCACGTTGCCTTGGTGAAAGGAACATGGGATAAAGACGAACCGATATTGGTACGCGTACACTCTTCTTGTGTGACGGGAGATATTTTTGGCTCATGTCGTTGCGACTGTGGACCTCAATTGCACAAAGCGATGGAGTTAATCGAAGAAGCCGGAAAAGGTGTAATCATTTACTTGAATCAAGAAGGTCGTGGAATTGGTTTGGTGAATAAACTGAAAGCCTATAAATTACAAGAAGAAGGTTACGATACCTTTGAAGCGAACGTTAAATTGGGCTTTAAACCAGACGACCGCGATTATGGAATCGGTGCACAGATGTTGCGTTCTTTGGGCGTGAGTAAAATGCGTTTGATGTCGAACAATCCAAAAAAACGTACCGGATTGATTGGTTATGGATTGGAGATCATTGAAAATGTTGCGCTTGAAATCAAAAGTAATGAGCACAATTTAAGTTACTTAGAAACAAAAAAGACTAAATTCGGTCACAATTTAAAATTGGACAAATGATTTTAGAAGCGCAAAACATCCACAAAAAATACGGCGATCTTGAAATTCTGAAAGGCGTTGACTTTGCAGTCAGTGAAAGTGAAATCGTATCCATTGTGGGTTCATCAGGCGCAGGAAAAACCACCTTGCTTCAAATACTCGGGACACTCGACAAACCTGATTCAGGAAAGCTGACGATCGCAGGAAAAGAACCCTTCACTTTATCGCAAACAGGTTTATCGAAATTCCGAAACACTGAACTGGGCTTTGTCTTTCAATTTCACCAATTACTACGTGAATTTACCGCTCTCGAAAACTGTATGTTGCCCGCATTGATTCTTGGGAAATC
>CAZHPL010000334.1:1795-2982 GCA_964534495.1 uncultured Lishizhenia sp. | reverse complement strand
AAGGATTAATTATTTGATTTCGACATTTTTTTTAGAATAGGAGGGGAGTAAAGTTGTGAATAATTATAAAATAATGAAAAAGTTATCAGCTGATGCATTGTTTTAAAATGAGCCAAAATTAAGAGTTTATAGATGTAAATTCAGCTGGTTTCAATTTTTAAATCAGGATATAACCTTAAAAATAATTTTTAAATTTCAGGTAATTACCTTATTATTGTCAAAATATTTCAGGTAATAGCCTTATGATAAACAATAAACATCACCTGCTACTAGAGCAAACGGACAAGAAAATAGCGGCTTTTGCGAGTCTAAAAGGAATTGTTGTACCTTCTAAAGGCTGGATAAATACATTTCGGACTTCATTAAAAATGTCTTTGCGACAATTGGGGAATCGATTAAAAATTTCACCTCAAAGTGTGAAAGAAATTGAAGAGCGTGAAGTAAATGGCACTATTACACTAAACTCTTTGCAAGAAGCAGCTAATGCAATGGACTTGAAATTGGTTTATGGATTTGTATCTAAGCATGAGTCACTTGAAAAAATGATTGAAAGTAGAGCAAGAGAATTAGCTACTGAAATTGTATTGAGAACAAATACATCGATGGTTTTAGAAGATCAGCAAAATTCGAAAGTACGAATCGATCAAGCAATAGCTCAAAAAACTGCGGAACTCAAATTCGAAATGCCAAAATATTTATGGGATTTATAATAAATTACGTCGATGGTCAAACGCCTTTAAATGAGGAAGAAAAGGAAGGATTAAAAATACCAACAATAACCACTCGTGAAGAGCTAGATGAATTTGAGCAACTTAATATCGAGAAGGCTATTCAATGGACGTTCGGAAAGAAGATACCAGCTGAAAAAATATTTACTGAAAAATTTATCAAAGATTTACATAAACAAATGTATGGCGAGGTTTGGAAATGGGCAGGCTCCTTTAGAAAGTCAGAAAAGAATATTGGAATAAAGAGCTATTTAATTCCAATACAACTCAAGCAACTCTTAGATAATACGCTATTTTGGTATGAGAATAATTCGTGTCCACCGGTCGAAATTGCTATTCGTTTCAAACACCAACTTGTTAGTATTCACTGTTTTCCAAATGGAAATGGAAGGCATTCAAGATTGATGGCTGATTTGATAATGGAAAAACTTTTTAACGAAAAATTTTTTGAAAAAATTA
>CAZHPL010000334.1:227-1785 GCA_964534495.1 uncultured Lishizhenia sp. | reverse complement strand
TTCTTTCTTGGGGTAGTACAAATTTGGTGAATGTGACGGATATTAGAAAAGAGTATATTGCTGCTTTAAAACAGGCGGATAAACACCAGATTCAAGCGCTAATTACCTTTGCAAAATCATAAATTATTCAACGACTTTTATATAAGCGTTACCCCATCACTTTGAAATCACCCGGTCAAATACCCAAATACTGTGATGGTCTCTCGGTCTTCCTTTGTATGTTTCGTCGGCAACAAGTTCATTTTGATTTTTACCAAAAGCGTAGTTGACACAATTGAAATAGCCATTACGCCATATAGTTGCTAACAAGCTGTTTTCCTTTGGTTCCAACTTTCCTTTGAAAAGCAATTTAACCGTTCTGGTCTTACCATCGGCCTTCATTTTAAAACCAATTTTTCGCTTCTTATCTCCGTAATAATGATAGATTTTCAATTTGAAATGTTCTCCAGTTTGTTGAATGACAAATACTTGACTGGTCAATCCATTTAAACTATCGTTTTTATCTAAATTACTTTTTTCGAAATTCAGTTTCCACGTTCCAGAGAAATTGGGCGTTTGCGAAAAGGTCGAAAAGGATGCTAAGAAAATCAGAAATAGCACGATTTTTTGAAGTTGATTAGGCATAAAAGTGAACTTTGTTTATAGTGTAAATTTAAAAATGTTCAGCGTTAAATGTGTTTTTTGTGATGTGGCTACAAGCGATAATTGTACTAATTTCACCAAAAGATTTTAGATGTCAGAAACCATTGAAACCTATCATGCAGCATTGAGTGAAAACGATCAATTGATTGTTCAACAATTACGCGCTTTAATTGACTCAACTTTGCCAGAAGCAGAAAGTAAAATTTGGCATCGACATCCAGTTTGGTTTATCAATGGAAATCCTGTGGTGGGATATAGTAAATTAAAAAAGGACGTTCGTTTGTTGTTTTGGAGTGGGCAATCCTTTGATGAACCAAGCTTGCAAGCAGAAGGGAGTTTCAAAGCAGCTGAAATGCGCTTCTTGAACCCAACAGACATTCATGTTGAATCGGTTGTTCGTTGCTTGGAAAAATCTCGTGCCATACAGTGGGATTACAAAAATATCGTGAAAAGAAAAGGTGTTTTGATTCGATTGGAGATATGATAAAATGGAATATAAAACAGGTTGATCCTTATTTAACTCATTTCGTTCAGCTTTGGATTATATCTATTTTGTTTTGTTCTTTTTGGGCATTTAACACAAAAGAGTGGTTGGTTCTTATTCCAATTTACTTGATTTTGGCTTCTGTTTTTTCGTTTCCAAGTTTTATTATTGCATTAGTTGCATTCTACATTTTAGGGAATTATCGAGTTAATCGTTGGGTTTATAAAATGATAATTACAAGCTTCACTTTGGCAGGATTTTTTTTCGCACTATTTTTATTCAATTGGCACTTTCACTTGAATAATGGCTCTAATTTCCAAATCTATCAAACCTGTGTCATTGTTTTTTGGGGACTACTACTACCTGTCAAAAAATCAAATGGATGAAGGTTAAAACGAAACCCTTAGCCCCAAACTGGATGAACCACCAACT
>CAZHPL010000334.1:0-217 GCA_964534495.1 uncultured Lishizhenia sp. | reverse complement strand
TTTGTGTTTTTTGAATAGTTAAATTGGGTCTAAATTCGGTAAATAAGTGAATTGGTTTCCAAAAATCCCGCTTTTTCCCCATTTGAAAATCAATTCCTAAAGGCATGTAAACAGACGAATAAAATGTGTTTTTTAGTCGAATCGATTCGTGTTCACTGTAAGAAGCGTAATCAATGTAATTGTTATAATTGGTGTAATTTGAGTTTTCATAATAATT
>CAZHPL010000333.1:0-2992 GCA_964534495.1 uncultured Lishizhenia sp. | reverse complement strand
GATTCTTACGGATGCATCTAAAATCAATATGCTAGAAATTTTGAATTTGTTTAAGGGAAACCACGAAGTAAAATACATCGCAGGATTACAATTAATTACAGTGCGCCATTACGATGAACCGACCTTAAAAAAAGTAACAGACGGAAAGGAAATTCTCTTGCAACAACTCACACGCCACACAGCAAGGATTGTAGCGAAGAATCGATAGATTTTGAATAGACTTTATATGTCATTTGCTGGGTTATGGTACTTTGTCAAAGGATTCAAAAGATGTTTATTGTGAGAAAGCAACATCAAAGTTGGACAAAACGCTTGCATGGGCAAACATTATTATACCAATTAGTAGTTTTGCAGTTGAAGCAAAGGTGTCAAGTCAAATGTTAAGTGCATCGTCAGAATTAGAGATAATCAAATTAAATAAAGCTGATTTTATGAATAATGTTGTTAATTATGGTAATAGTGGATTTCAAAGTTCAAATGATGCAGGAGCATTAAATAGTTTTAAACATTAATTTGATTATGGAAGATTCATATTATTATTATCAGAAAGTACCTTTTTTTGAGCATATTGAGCGATGTTTTATTTTTAGTTTTATTGCAAAAAATATAATTCCATTTATACTTCCCATCTCTTTAACTCTTGCATTTTCTTTAGGTTCTATTATTCCTATTATTATGGCATATATAGTTCCAGTAATTTGGTTCGCCTACGACTTTTTTTCTGATAAAGTAATTGATAATGGAGAATTGATTTTTTTTAAAGAGTATGTTAAGATATCTTCAAATCAAATCAATAAAGTAATATTTTACTCGAATATTGAGCAAATGGAATTTTTAATAAAAGAATACGAAGGCCAAAAAAAGTCAATGTTTTCAACTTCTTTAGGTTTAAATAATAAATTGTCATTTGTTTTTGATTCTAAGTGCTACGAGTTTGAAATTAGGCTTAAAAAAAGAAACATCGAGTATTTGTATGAAATTTTTGATGATTGGAATAGTAACAATAGAAATAAAATATCTTTAAAAAACAAATCATACTGGCGGTTCTTTATTCCTGTAGTTACTTATAAATAAAAACGCTACTTCCACGAAAAAATTAAATTAAGACCTTCGATGTATTGGAGGTTTATGGAAAATGAAAGAGTTACAAGTTTTCTGATTTTGATTTGAAATACCGAAATGGAAATCGAAAATTATTAGTTCATTGAAATAATTGATTATCGAAGCCAAAACCCCACGCCACTGATAGTAGCGGCATCCTCCGGTAAAGGTTTTTTCAAACCTTGTCGGAGATATAGCGAATAGCAGGAAAAGGCGCATGAAAAAGAAAGAGGAAATTGACAGCCATCAACAACACCAAATTTATCGTAGTAGGCGAAAACGGCGCGTATTAGCCTTCCACTTTGCTGATTTTTAATTTGTCATTTGAAAGGAGGTTATTTTATCATCTTACTCGGTAGCCACTAAATACCATTTTTGTGGTATAGGTTTATGTTTTCCTTAGCGTTAATTTTGTGTTATGGAAATGTCATTGGATAGAATGGGTTTGGGCTTATGTGCGGAAATCGTTTCCATTGACGAATCTTCCATCACGCCGAAGCTTGTAGAATTAGGCTTTATGAGCGGCGAACACGTGGAAGTACTTTTCAAAGCGCCTTTTGGCGACCCAATTGCCGTTGAAATAAATGGCTCCGTGCTTTCATTGCGCAAAGAAGAGGCAGCCCTCATTCACATAAAGGAGCGCATAGCTTCTTAAATTTTGTAAGTTTGCAGGATGAAAATCGCATTGTTCGGTAATCCTAACACAGGTAAAAGTTCTGTTTTCAACATGCTTACCGGCTTGCGTCAACAAGTGGGGAATTTTGCGGGTATAACCGTCGAAAAACGAAGCGGACACTTCAATCTCAAAGGCGAACAACACGAACTCATCGATTTTCCGGGTACATACAGCATTTATCCGCGAACACGTGATGAAGAAGTAGTGTACAATGTGATTACTGCGCCACAGCATGCTGATTTTCCGGCTTTGTCGCTTGTGGTAGCAGACGCAGGGAATTTGGAGCGCAATCTCTTGCTTTTTTCACAAATCTACGATTTAGGTTTGCCTTGTATTTTGGTGTTGAACATGTGGGATATTGCTGAGAAACGCGGCATTAAAATCAATGTGGAAGCCTTAGAAAAACATTTCCCTGATGTGCCCATTGTTACGACTAACGCTCGTGTTGGTTTTGGGAAAAGTAGATTATTGGAAGCGATTCAATCGTATTCCTATAAAAAGGAACTTTTTCAGCCTCTTGTTGCTTCTTTTCAAGCTTTGCCTTTGGTAGATGTGAAAGGTCAAGAGGAGGAGACAAAAGCGCGTTATACGGCTATTAAAGCTTTGCTCCGAACGGAGGAACACGAACATGCTTCAGGCAAAACAGACGTTTTTTCTCGAAAATTGGATAAAATACTCGTGCATCCCATTTTTGGTTATTTGATTTTTCTTTCCATACTGCTTATTGTCTTTCAATTCATTTTTTCATTTGCGAGTATTCCGATGGATTGGATCGATGGGAAATTTGTGGATTTAGCCAGTTTGGTAGCCGAAAAAATGAGTCCGGGAATGCTAAACGATTTGATTTCTCAAGGAATTTTACCGGGAATTGGTGGCGTTGTCGTGTTTATACCACAAATTGCCTTGCTTTTCTTTTTCATTTCCATCTTAGAAGAAAGTGGTTATTTGGCCCGCGTGGTTTTTATCATGGATCGCTTGATGCGCCCTTTCGGATTGAATGGAAAAAGCGTCGTTCCGTTGATGTCAAGTGTTGCATGTGCTATTCCGGGAGTGATGGCAGCACGTACCATTTCGGATTGGAAAGAGCGTTTGATTACCATCTTGGTTTCTCCTTTAATGAGCTGTAGTGCTCGTATTCCTGTTTATACCTTGCTCATCGCTTTAGTGATACCACAAAAAACGGTACTTGGTGTTTTTAACTTACAAGGGATTGTG
>CAZHPL010000332.1:0-3000 GCA_964534495.1 uncultured Lishizhenia sp. | reverse complement strand
TAGACAATAATTTCGTTGTTCTCTCAGCAAAGTGTCAAAACACTAAGAGACCTTACTTAATGAAGTATAAGAAAAATATAGTTTCAAATACTTTAGGTGGTCTCGAGATTGATACATTAAATTATCGCCTAGTTGGTGCATATCAAGTTGACAATTCATACTTCGAATTATCAGATGACTCTGTAGAAAATATAAAAATTAATACAAACGAATTAATTGGTGCTCCAACATGTCCTTGCTGTGGTAATCAGTTCGCATTTGCTGCATGTATTTGCGGAAACCTGCATTGTATTGGTGACGAAAAAATAAGTGAATGTCCTTGGTGTGGCAACAAAGGATCTTATGGTGCTTCTGGCGATAGTGGATTTGATGTAACTAGAACACAAGGATAGTATGTCTTCAAAGGATTATATAAGTTCATTACTCAATAAGCGTGGTATTATTATTCGAGAAAATCAAAAGGATTTTTTTGATGCCTTTGTTTTTGATGAACAAAATATTGAATTAGTTAATAAAATCAATGAATATCAAAAAATAATTATGAATAAATGGGAAATTCAATCAAGAATTGAGGATATAAAACGAATGAATTTTCCAATTCAAAATGGAACTGTTGGGAAAGAATATAAGTCATTAATAGATTTTAAATCATTAGGATTAAGTGATTTAATTCATGAAGAATTTATTGGTTTAGAGGAAATTGGTTTGAAGTTTAATAAAATAGATGATTTAATTGAAGGAAATCCGATTTTAAATGGAGAACATAAGATTAAATTTTTGTTCAAAACGATTGGAGAAGACGAAACTAATGAATTGAATGTTAAAGAAATAACTTTAATTATTAACCCTGACCCAAAATCTTTGTGGAAAGATATTGAAAGTGATAAAAGTGACCCATTTTGGAAAGAAGACAATGTTTCAGTAAATGATATTGTAGGTGAAAAAAGAATTGTGATTTCTTCAAAAAGAGGAAGAAGTCATGCAAATGTTGGTTCTTTTCGTGATGATGATTTTGCTTATAAACATTTTAATAATTCAGGATGGACAGTTGTTGCTGTAAGTGATGGCGCAGGTGGTTATTCATTATCAAGAAAAGGATCTCAAATCGCATGTGATTCAGTTGTTGAATATTTCGAAAAATTCTCTGACATAGAGCTACATAAAACGTTTGAAGATAAATTACTTGAATTTGACAAAACAAGAGACGAAGAACTTTTGAAAGAAATACAAGTTTTATCTAAACAAAATTTATACAAAGCAACTGTTTTTGCTCATACTAAAATCAAGGAGTTTGCAGAAGAGGCATTCAAAAATTATCCTGAGATATTTAATAATCCAAAAGCAAAATCACCTATTGATTATTTCCATTCTACATTGATTTTTTCATTATTCAAAAAGTTTGAGTTTGGATATGCAGTTTTAACTTTTGGAGTTGGAGACTGTCCGATTGCTATTATTAATAAAGATGAAACCATATCTACTTTGATGAACTGGTTAGATGTTGGAGAATTTGGAGGCGGGACACGTTTCATTACCCAAGCTGAAATTTTTCATTCTGAAAGTAATCCAATGCCAAGTCGATTCAACTTCCAAATATTTCCTGATTTTAGTTATATGTTTTTGATGACAGATGGGATTTATGATCCAAAATTTGTTGTTGAAGCAAATTTAGAAAAGAGCGAAAGATGGATAGAATTTATAGCTGATTTAAAAGGAAATAATTACGAAAAAGCAAAAGTTAATTTCAGTTATGAAAACGATCAAATAGAAAACGAACTATCCAAGTGGATGGACTTTTGGAGCGTTGGTAATCATGATGATAGAACTTTAGCAATAATTTATTAGCATGAGTACAAAAGTTGTAAATTCAATAATAAATCAAGGGAAAACTTATCAATATGTTGATAATGGCGAACCAATGCGAGGTGGAGTAAAGGATGTTTATTTTAGTCCTGATAAAACCTATGTAGTCGCTCTTTTCAGGTCTCCACAAGATTTTAATTCAAAAGAACGTCTAAAAAGAATTGTAACAACCTATTTTGATTCATTTTTTAATCGAGATGGAGGAGATTATTGGAAGTCTATATTTTGTTGGCCAACTGATGTAATTGAAACTAACAACCTTACAGGTATTATTGTACCGACGTATAATTCGAATTTTTTCTTTATAAAAGGTTTTTTAAATAATGATAGTCTTAAAGGAAAGGAAAAAGTAGGCAAATGGTATGCAAGTGCCAAATTCAGAGTTAAAGATTCAAAAACGAAATTGGATCCATTTGAATTAGGAGATTGGTTAAGTTACTTTCAAATTTGTGTTAATATTGCTAGGGGTGTAAAAAGGCTTCATGCTGCTGGGCTTGCTCACTCTGACTTATCTTATAACAATGTTCTAATTGATCCTGTTACAAAAACTGCTGCGATTATTGATATTGATGGATTAGTCGTTCCAAATTTATTTGCCCCTGAAGTTATTGGAACAGCAGATTTTATTGCACCTGAGGTAATGGCGACTAAACATTTGCCCGTTACTGACCCTAATAGAAAACTTCCAAGACGTGAAACAGATTTACACGCTTTAGCTGTTCTTATTTATATGTATCTTTTATACCGTCATCCTTTAAGAGGCGGGCAATATTTTGGGCAAGTTGATGAGGTGGAGGAAGAAAATTTTATGATGGGTTCAAAAGCCCTCTTTGTGGAGCATCCAACAAATGATAAAAATCGAAATTTCAAAAGAGAATATGGCGACAATTTAACGAAATTTTATCCTTAATTCGTAATTAAATAAATGGACTCACAGTAAACATGGATGGAACCTATCGAGGAATTAAAAGACATGAGAAAGCAGACCCAAGATCAAAACGAACAAATGGCAGTTGACTTTCTTCTGAACCTTAAATAGTTGGGTTAATCATTTGCGGATAATCCAAACTAAGTTTATACGTCTAAAAAATACTATCCAGCTAATACTTCGAAATTACAAGAGGGTATTACTTTTCT
>CAZHPL010000331.1:0-3038 GCA_964534495.1 uncultured Lishizhenia sp. | reverse complement strand
GGCAAATCAAAGACATACACTGAATCTTTGTAGTTTGTGATGCAATCGCCATCATTTCCTTGCAAATTGACCACATGAAATCCTGGTGTCGAAAAACTGACATTAGGAATTGATAAATTGGAAGATTGTTGCACACTAGCTGTTGCGTCTAAGGTCCATTGAAAAGTCGCAGATGTATTGCTTGTGATTCCCGTAAAATCAAATTGATTATTTATAATACAAATAGAATCTTGTGAAGTCCAACTTAAAGAGAATGGATTATTAACTGTCACCGACATGTAAGCAGTATCTGTACAAGCTGAACCAGGATTTGCAATCATTTGAACATTGTAGGTGCCTGGCGATGGAAAGGTAAAGGCAGGTTCAAACGCACTGCTCACATCTGTTGTAGAATTGGCAACTCCAAAATTCCATGCATACGTTGAAGCACCATACGAATGATTCACAAAGTTTACCGTTAGTCCTTGACAATACGAAACGAAAGTGGGTAATTGTTCTTGTGTTGGTAAAATCGCCTGAAGTGTAATGTGACAATCAAAAACCCGAAAAAGAAAATCGCGAATGGTTTCACCAATCAAAACACCATTTCTATATTCTTGAACACGAACGCCAACTACAAAAAGCCCAAGCATATTGGGATTAACGTTCAAAATTCCTGTGGTTTGATTAATCGTTGTAGTTGAACCCGGACCCAAAGGTTGTTGCGCATTAAAATTCCCTGCCCAATTGACGGGATAATACGGCGGAGCGGGCGCTTGCGTTGGAGCGGGTGTGGCAGAACTTGCCCCAGAAAAAGGAGTCACTAACGAATAACGCAATTCATCACCATCTGGATCGGTGGCAACGTGATTAAAGACCAATTGATCATTGTTGCACAATAAAATCGGCGGATAATTGGTGAATCGAGGACTGCTATTGTGTTCAAAACCCGTTTCAGAGCCGGGAATATGTGTGGTCAAGGTCAAACCCGTATCATCTGGATTTATCAAATTTGTGACATTAGGACCACGACAACAACGTTGATAGGAAATCGTATAGCCGCCAGGAATAGGTGGAAGCGTTACAATTTGTGTATAAATGGCTCGCTGTACACAAATATTCGTTGGTGGAGTTGCACACGGATTGTTGAACTCGACGGGCAAAATGATACTTCCTGGATAAGGAACATCGATGTTTTGAAAGAGAACGCCATTTGCCTTGTAAATCGTTAATTTTAGAGGGTCATCGTATGCAGCGCCCGAAGAATTGCAATCTCGGTATAAAGTGATGTAAAATTTATATTGATTATTGCCCAAGTAATCGTAGTACATATCACCACCAATGATGTGAGACGCAAGCACTTGATTACCCAACAGTATAAGCAATATGGAAAGGAGAAACCTCATCTATTTTCTTGACGCAAAAATACCGCTAATGTTGTCTTTTTCATGTTAAAACATTCCAAATTATCAGCGAAAAACGTCCCATTCATCGATTTTGAATTGGTAGTTGAAATGTATTTCACGTTCAATGCAGAAACCATCCACTGTTTTTCCGCTGCCTTTTCCATCAGCTGGAAGTTCTTTGCCAAACAAATTTCTCGCTGCATTTCCATAATAATCGGCTCGTGTTGGATGTTGAGGTGAACAGATATTGAATATTTTGTCGGTAACATCGTTTTGAATAATTTGCAGACAAGCTTGTACAACATCTTCACGCCGAGTCAGATTTACAGGGGCATTTCCATTTACAATGATGCCTTTTTGAAGCAAATATTTTGCAGGATGCCGATTCGGACCTATTAAACCAGCTAAACGAACAATGGTCAACCGTGAAGAAATTTTCTTTTGAAGTAGCTTTTCGGCTTGCGTAACAACATGCTCTTGTAACAAGATTCCATTTTCATCTACCCATCCATCAACGTCTGCGTACACACTTGTTGAACTCGTAAACAATACTTTCGTTGAGGACGGAAACTGTGAAACGGCATTGATTAGTGCTTCCGCATAGTTTTCAAAATGCGTCGGTGGCAACATTAAAATAAGCCAATCGGTTTGCTGAATAATGGAAGGTGACAATTCAAAATTCCACGTTTCGTCAAAACGCAGTGGAAAGTAAGTACATTGATTTTCAACGTGCTCTTGCTGGATTTTTCGTGTACCGGCGTAAACATCAAATTCCTTTTTTGCCAAACTTTCTGCAAAAGCTTTACCCAACCAACCTGCTCCCAACAATACAGCTTTTCTCTTCGACATACTGAGTTGAACGAAAAAGAGGCGAAATGGTTTAATAAAAGAAATGAAAATAAACTTGATATTTGTGTTATGGCAATTGGTGTTATTTTGGTGCTAATCTTAGCCATTAGCATTTTTGTTGTTTTCTATTTTTCAATTCGGCTTGCTCAAACACAGCTTTTGGCGCAAATAAAGCTAATTGTTGAACTACCAAATGTTATTTCATTTTTGTTTCAATCCCTTTTCCTTAGCACATTCATTTCATTAATTTTCGCATTATTAACAAGCTCACTTTTGCAACGCGATTGGATTTTTCCTGTTGTATGCTTTATAACATTCTTAGCAAGTTGTTTCGTGTTTTTCAATAATTTTCAGTTTTGTTATTTTTCTGAAAATCAATTATCTCTGATTACATTTCAGTTTTTAAAACATCAAAAAACACAATTTGATTGGCAGCAAATAGAAGCATTGATTGTTTTGTCAAATGATCGTATTAGCGAAATTGTATTAGCAAAGAACACTAAAAAACTAGTTGTTCATTTGCTTGTTGATGGTCATAAAAAAGCGCTATTTCTAGAAAAAGAAATTTACGATTTTGAAATGATTACAACTATTTTTAAATCAAAAAACAAACCTGTTTACAAGAAGTTATTTTACGAGAAATCTAGCTATCGCATATAGTCATTTGAAATAATCCATTTCATTACTCAACTTTTCAACGGCTTTCCCCATGCGTTTCGAGAGATGTATTAACTTTGTTTCAAATTCAATTTTATGAGCGCTTACGATGTTATTGTGATTGGTTCGGGACCGGGTGGATATGTT
>CAZHPL010000330.1:0-3098 GCA_964534495.1 uncultured Lishizhenia sp. | reverse complement strand
GTACGTTTGATAAAATGAATACGCGTCTACGAAATGCCTATTTGCGCATCGCAGATTCAAGTAAAGCAAGTGTTGCGCCAGCAGGTCCAGCTTGGAAATATGTGCGTGACAATTATCCTGCGATTAATTTGTTTTCTTCGGATGGTTCACATCCTTCTTTGGAAGGAACCTATTTGAACGCTTGTGTTTTTTACAGTTCTTTATTTCATAAATCTGCCGAAGGAGCAAGCTATAACAATGGAATCGATCCTGCTACAGCAACTATTTTGCAGCAAGTGGCAAGAATGACTGTTTTGGATAGTGTGGAAACATGGAAGTTAATCGATACTGATTCGTTAACTCAAGCAAATATTAGTTCAGATGCTGTTTTACCTGGAGCAAGCTTTCAATTTTATGCCAATGCGAGTTATGCAGATCAATACATGTGGTACTTTGGCGACGACACTTTTTCGAATTTGGAAAATCCAGCACATACTTACACTTACAATGGAACAATGTTAGTTGAACTTGTTGTTTCAGGGCCTTGTGGTTCAGATACAAGTCGAATGACATTAGAAATTAACTCATTGGGAGTGAGTGAATCAAACATGCCGTTTAGCTTTTATTCCAACGCGAAAAATCAACTGTTATTGAACGGATTACAATTGGAAGAAGTGCGCGTTTATAATGTTTTGGGACAAGAATTACCCATTTCCAAAACACAAGTAGGTGAAAAATACACCATACACGTTTTCAGTGGACAAGCATTTGTTTTTCATGTCAAAACATCTGAAAAAATGTATTCTTTTAAATTTCCAATTTTCAGTGAAAACTAACTATTTCAGTTTTCCTAAGGTGTAAGTCAAACCGGCGTACATGCCACCAGAGACAAGATTTGTTTGATAACGATTACTGTAATAAATCGAATTATTTAAATCAAATCCGAGTGCATCAACTCCTTTTACATCACCAAATCCATACTGTAAACGAGCACCAATTAATAGTCCAAGTGGGAATTTTTTAAAAGGAACGATGTTTGCTCCAAATCCAAAAACAGCACTGTAAGAAGTCTTTGTATAATATTTAGAAACATCAGAAGGATTACTTGGATTAAGAACTGCTTGTGAATTCGAATAACTAGCGCTTGAAATATTATTCATTTGTGCACCTAATTCAACAAATCCACCTTTGTCGGTTCTGAATTTCAGGAAAACAGGAATATGACTTGTTTTTAGATCTATTTCTGAGGTATAGTTTAAGTTACCAGATAACAACGTGCCCGAGTAAGCAGCTTTGTGATGTCCGAATAAACCTTCAATTCCAACACCAATGTGACCAAGATAAACCGTGAAACCAGCGCCATAATTACTAGACCATGCCATTGCATAATCTTGATCGTCGCCTTTGTCAGAAATATTTTTATTTAATAACCAAGTAGAATTGTAGGAGCCTTTTCCATTGATTTCAATTAGAAATTGTGCTTTCAATGTGCTAAAAGAAAGAAAAGTGAATGCAAGGAAAATGATTTTTTTCATGATGTTGGTTTTTTAGTTTTCAAATGTACCAAGTTCTCACAAAAAAGTATGCCAGAAATTTAGAGAAATGACTAAGAAATGAAAAAATGAGGTAAATTCGAACGACAAAAGATGAAAAAAATATTGCTCGCCATTCATTTCAGTGCATTTGGACTTCTGGTTTATAATGCCATTCTTTACTTAAAAGGAAAGGAAATTCAACCTGTTCTACTATTACTGGCAATGATTTTGGTAGCAATTGCTTATTTTTTTAAAAGACAATATGAGCGAAATTAACTATACCCAGGCTTTTGATGAATTGCAACAAATCGTTTCTGAAATGGAAGATGGACAGATTTCTGTGGATGAATTAGCCACGAAAGTGAAACGTGCATCAGAGTTGATTCGTATTTGCAAAAACAAACTAACAACTACAGAAGGCGATGTTCAGAAAATCTTGAAGGAATTGGAAGAACAAAGTCCGGAAGACTAGCTATTTTGGCTAACTTTGCATCCCAAAAACAGGGTATGTCTGACCAACGCTATCAATCTCGCGGCGTTTCTGCGGGAAAAGAGGATGTGCACAATGCCATCAAAAAAATTGACAAAGGTTTATTTCCAAAAGCATTTTGTAAAATCGTGCCTGATTATTTAACAGGTGACGAAGAGTATTGTGTTGTCATGCATGCAGATGGGGCAGGTACAAAATCCTCTTTGGCTTACATGTATTGGAAAACAACAGGTGATATTTCCGTGTGGCGTGGGATTGCACAAGATGCACTCATAATGAATTTGGATGATTTATTGTGTGTGGGAGCAACGGGGCCTATTTTGTTGTCATCAACCATTGGTCGCAATAAAAATCTCATTCCAGGTGAAGTGTTAAGCGCGATTATTAATGGAACAGAAGAATTGTTGGAAGATTTACGTTCACATGGAATTGAAATTTATTCAACGGGTGGTGAAACCGCAGACGTAGGTGATTTGGTACGAACAATCATTGTTGATTCAACAGTAGTTTGTCGTATGAAACGTGCAGAAGTAATTTCCAACCATACCATTCAGCCGGGCGATGTGATTGTTGGTTTAGCCTCTTTTGGAAAAGCAACGTATGAAAGTGAATACAATGGAGGAATGGGAAGTAATGGTTTGACCAGTGCTCGACACGATGTTTTTTCAAAAGTCTTGGCTGAACAATTCCCAGAAAGTTTTGATCCAAATGTCCCCTTGGATTTGGTGTATTCAGGTTCTATGCAATTAACCGATTTAGTGGCAAATGCACCTTTAGACGCTGGCAAATTGGTTTTATCCCCTACGAGAACGTATGCACCTGTAATTAAAAAAATAGTAGAAAAACACCGTTCCGAAATACATGGAATGGTTCATTGTTCAGGAGGTGCACAAACGAAAGTTTTGCATTTTATTGATGATGTTCACGTGATAAAAGACAATCTTTTTGAGTTTCCAGTACTATTTGAAATGATTCAAAAGGAATCCGGAACATCTTGGGAGGAAATGTATAAAGTTTTTAATATGGGACATCGAATGGAGATTTATGTTAAACCTGATTTGGCAGAAAGTATCATTTCGATTTCGCAATCCTTT
>CAZHPL010000329.1:1521-3111 GCA_964534495.1 uncultured Lishizhenia sp. | reverse complement strand
AAGAGAAGTAGAACCTGAAGACGAAGAGCGTTACCAAACAATTTTTGCAAAAGTGGAAGGAGCCGTTGCAGCACCTACAGCAGGTTTGCATTTTTCGCGTCAGTTGATGAAGCGCTTAGAATTGAAAGGAATCAACTTTGCAGAATTGACCTTACACGTTGGTTTAGGTTCTTTCCGTTCTGTGGAAGTGGAAGATTTAACGAAACACAAAATGGATTCAGAGCAAGTAATTATACCTGAATTAGCAACTGAAATCGTTAACAACGCAAAACGCAATAAGAAAAGAGTGTGTGCGGTTGGAACAACAACGCTACGCGCCATTGAAACATCGGTTTCTACAGAAGGGTATTTGAAACCTTTTGACGGTTGGACCAATAAGTTCATTTTCCCTCCGTATGAATTCAGTGTTGCAGATTCATTAGTAACAAATTTCCACCAACCGCTTTCTACTTTATTGATGATGATTTCTGCTTTTTGCGGTCATGAGTTATTAATGAAAGCTTATCATGAAGCTGTTGAACAAAAATACCGTTTCTATTCGTACGGTGACGCTATGTTGATTTTGTAATCACATCCAATAATACTATTTGAGGAAATGCAGTGCGAAAGTGCTGCATTTTTTATTTGTTATAACGCGCCAAAAACAAGCCAATCGCTAAAATTTGCTCGTTTAGTTCTCCCGCTTGTTTGAATTGATGATTGGCAAAACACTCCCTTTTTTGTTGCATTAATCGTTCGTATTCTTCTTTCAGGTAGGAACAAAATCCTTTCATTGCTTCTTCTACTGCTGTTGCTGGAGCCAGAAGAACAGTGATTTCGTGCATACATGCCAGTAAAATCAAGTAATCACTCGCATAGCTATTTTTGAATTGAAAGGACTGTAGTTCGGTCTGTAACACTTTCAATTTTTCCTCCAATTCTTTCATGAGGTTTTTCATCGTGAAATGTAAATCAGCTGTCACTTCATAGCGTTGGTTTCGTATCTCTTCACGTTTCTCCAATTGAATCGACACTATACGCGACTTCAAGTCAATGATTTCTTTTTTAATTTTTAAATAATCCATTTTTTAGGCATTAGGTTAGGCAATAGTGATTAGTTATTAGGCATTAGTCAAAAGCATTTAGGCATTAGTTCTTAGCTCTCAACTTTTAGTTATTAGTTCTTCGCCCTCGCAACATCCATTGGGTGAACGACTTTCATCCATTTAGAATAATCGATGCCATAAAAGTTGAAGTATGTTCCTGGGGCTTCTTTTTCAATGATGTCAATCATCTGTGTGTCCGCGGGTAAGGCTGGAAAAATGAGCGAGTAACTGTAAAATTCGCCTTGTCGTTTGAAATAGTGCTTGATCGGTGCTATCGGGATACCAATCGCTCGAAGCAACGGATATTTTGTCGAAGAACCTTTTGGTCGAATGAAGGCATTCCAATCCATTTGTATCCAACCACCATTCACGTATATCATTGACGAACGATAGATGAAATCAATGCGTGTGTATTCATCTGTGATTTCAATGCTTTTTACGCGAAGCGCTTGCGTGTGGTCAAGTGCCGCAGGGTTGTACAGCTTTAGAGGGCTTGGCGCTGCAG
>CAZHPL010000329.1:0-1511 GCA_964534495.1 uncultured Lishizhenia sp. | reverse complement strand
GCTGCAGTGTCGCGCGCAACTTCCACTACTTTTTCAATTTTTACTTCCATTTCCATTCATTTTTGAGACAAAGGAAATACCTCACTAGGTATTCAATATACCGAGTAAAAAAATAATCTTATTTTAGTGAAAAATATTTTTAGAACGTCTAACACCTCACTGTCATGCCGATTAATAAAAACGCATTTAAACGCTATAAAGTAATCGACATGTTGCTTCGCAATAACATGCGCAAGTATCCAACCTTGGCCGAAATAACTGAAGCGTGTAAAGAAAAGCTTGATATTGCCAACCTCTCTACTGAAACAATAAAGAAGGACATCGAACACATGCGCGAATCTGTGCCCAATGGTTTTGATGCGCCCATTTCTTACAACAAACAAAAAAAAGGGTATGAATATTTGGATCCTAACTTTGTATTGGGCGGTGTTTCATTAAATGATTCAGATGTGGATGCTATCAAGGAATCCATCGATTTGATCATCAGTATTGGTGGCACTCGATTAGGTGAAAAATTCAATCATGCGATAGAAAAAGTGCTTTCTACCGTTTTGGAAGAATTTCCGGAGGGCAATCAAAAACAGCATTTCTTGCAAACCATGACACCTCCAACTTCGAGGGGATTTGAGCATTTCGATTTATTCTACAAGGCTTGTCGCACCAAAACACCTGTTTCTTTTGTGCATTATTCCTACAAAAAAAGACAGTTCAATGCGATTACGTTGCATCCGTTTTTAATCAAGGAATTCGAAAACAAATGGTACATTTTGGGTTATTCCGAAAAACACCAAGAAGTGCGCACTTTCGGTTTAGATCGCGTATTTGACCCCTTTCTTCTTCGAAAAGCCTTTATTTCGGTAAACAGAAAACAAATCGACAGCACGCTTTCGGATTATTACGGCGTTTTTCCAATTCCCAACCAAAAAAAGCAAAAAATAAAACTCACTGTGAGTGCTTTAGCAACGCAGTATTTTCAAGCGTATCCTCTTCACGAGAGCCAAAAAATCAAGAAGAAACCAGATGGTTATTCAAACATTACCTTTCATGTTGTGCCGACCTTAGAACTCACGCGCTTGTTTTTGTCGCATGGGCGTCACGTGCAAGTTACAGCGCCCGAATGGCTCATTAAATTCACCAAAAAACTTAAGTAACATGGCTGTACTATCTGATGCACTGCTTTTTGAAATCCCTGTTTTGGAAACACCGAAACAAAACCCTATTGTCCTTCGCATGCTTTTGACTCGTGAATTTACGCGTATTGATTTTGGCTACACGACTCCTTGGTATTATGAAAAAGGTGGTTGGATAAAAATTTCGCCCAAAACCTATTTGCAAAACTCAGAAACGAAAGAGCAATTCAAATTCAAAGACGCAACCGGTATTTCAATTTCACCCAAACGCAACAATTTTGAATCCACCGAAGATTGGCAATTTTTCTCCTTGTTTTTTGACCCGATTCCCTTCAAAGATTGCGTGCTCAACATGATTGAAGCCGAAAAACCCACACCCAA
>CAZHPL010000328.1:0-3132 GCA_964534495.1 uncultured Lishizhenia sp. | reverse complement strand
CTGGGTTCGAATCCCAGCGAAATCACTGAAACCCAGAAGAGATTCGGGGTTTTTCGTTTTATGACTTTTTTATCAGAAAAGACATGCGTTTTTAAATAAGAATTTGGGCGTTCCCCCGACAAAAAATCGTCATACTTCCTCCTTTGTGTCGTGGTCGGGCTGTCTGCTATATCTTCTGCTATTCCCACTCGCATTCATTCTCATTCTAAAAGCAGAAGGATGCCGCTGCTATCCCTAACGCGGAAATTGTGTGTAACTCAAAGTTGATTTAAAAAAGACAAAATTCCCATTCTTGGAATCATTACATTTCTTAAAATAAACTCATTTGACTTGGAGCATCTAAATGAATAGCGGTAAGGTTATTATTTATTTCAGGAAAAAGATTGCGTGTATCGAGCCATGTTTGTTCGCTTTCTCTTGTTAGGATAACTGGCATGCGTTTTTTGGTGTTGTGGATTTCGGCCATGAGTTCATTGGCTTCTGTTGTAAGGATTGTATAGGTGTTGATGATTTGCCCGTTTGTTGGATTTGTCCAAGTGTTCCAAAGGCCTGCAAGGGAAAAGATTTCTTCGTCTGAAACGCTAATGAGGTATTTTTCTTTCTTTGTTCCACTGCTGTTTAACCATTTCCATTCGTAAAATCCTGTTACGGGAATGATGCAATGTTTGGTAATAGAATCTTTAAAGGATGGTTTTTCAGTGAGTGTTTCAATCTTCGCATTTAGGGTGTTCTTTTGAATAGCATTGTCTTTTGACCAATTGGGTATTAATCCCCATTGAAATAATTGGATTTCGTTTGGTTCTTCGTTGGTAATAATGGGAGTGTAAGGATGGTTAAAACCATTTATGGTTTCATTGGGAAGAAACTTACTTTCTTCTTTGAATGCTGCTTTAAATCTGTTTTTCAGTTGAACAGCAGAGGCGGTTTGTTTAGCGTGGAAGCACATTATACGATGATGGTTATGATGTCGTTAATATTCGTTGTGTAACGTGGGGAAAGTTTTTCTTGTTTCATTTTCCACACGCGTTTTTGGTCTTGGATAGAGAGCCTGATTTTTTGTTGTCCAAAGCGTTTATTCATTTTATCAATTGCTTGCATGAGGGATGAATGTTTTGGATTGCTGTTTTCGAATAGGCTTACCTGTACTTGGTTCTCAGGTATGAAATCCATAATGATCACTCCTGCTTTTTTATAGGCAAAACCGTCTTTGTAGATGCGTTCGAGTGCTTGAATGGCAAACTTCGAAAGTTCTAAATTTGAATTGCTTGGAAAAGGCAATTTCATCACGATGTTTTTGTAATACTGAGGTTGGTCTTTGCGAAAGCCGTTCGTGTGAATGAAAACCATCAGTGCTTTGCAACATGATTTTTGTTTTCTGAGTTTTTCGGCACAACTAACAGCAAAGGTGGCAACACGTTCTTTGAGTTCTTCTATAGTACTCAGGTTTCGTTCAAATGATCGAGTTGTAGCAATGTTTTTCTTTGGTTGTATGTCTTCGAGGTCTAATGTGGGAAGACCTGATAAATCTCTTTTCAAACGCACACCCACTATGGTCATGTGTTTTAATACCCATGCTTCGGGAAGTTGGGTGAAGTCATAGGCTTTATGCACCCCCAGTTCTTTTAGTCTTCGGGCGTGTTTTCGTCCAATTCCCCAAACGTCTTCAATGGGTAGCCATTTTAAGGCTTTGATTCTTTTTTCTTCTGAATCAATTATGTAAACGCCATTGAATTGTTTGAATTTCTTAGCAATTCGGTTGGCTACTTTTGCCAATGCTTTTGTGGGTGCAATACCTACACTTATGGGAATACCTGTTCCTTGGGTTACTTTTATTCTCATGGAATGTCCGTATTCATGTAGGTCGAAATACTCGAATCCTTTTAGTTTTAGGAATGCTTCATCAATGCTGTATATTTCTACTTCAGGGGAATATTCGCTGAGAATGCTCATGACACGATTGCTCATATTTCCATACAGGGCAAAGTTGGCAGAAAATACGTGTACGTTGTGTTGTCTGAATAGGTGTTCATACTCAAATGCAGGTGCACCCATTGGAATACCTATGGCTTTTGCTTCGTTGCTTCGTGCAATGGCGCATCCATCATTGTTTGACAATACAACGACAGGCTTCCCGATTAATTGGGGCGCAAATACGCGTTCACAAGATGCATAAAAGTTGTTACAGTCAATGAGGGCAAACATCAGAATGATTTTATGGAATGGATGATAATACCCCAAATGATTAGTTCGCTATCGGCAGTGACCTTGATGGGTTTATAGTTTTCGTTTTCAGGGAATAGCCAAATGCAATCTTTCTCAATGTTTACTCGCTTAATGGTAAATTCTCCATCGATGTAGCAAACGGCTATTTTGTTGTTTGAAATGGCTAGGCTTTTATCAATGACTAATAAATCATTGTTGAAGATGCCTGCATTGCGCATGGAATGGCCACGAACTCGACCGTAGAATGTGGTGGATGGATTTTTTATGAGTTCCCGATTCAAGTCGATGGCAAGGTCTTCAAAGTCTAAGGCTGGAGAAGGGAATCCTGCGCTTATGCCCTCTGAAATGAGTGGCAAGGTGAGATTGGTTTGAGTAGAACATGGATAGATTTCAAGGTTCTTGATTCTGTGAATTGCTCTCAACATAACTTTGATTTTTAATTCATCAAAATTATGATTATATTTTAATCTTTTTAATGATTAAGCAAAATAATTAAAGTGGATTTTGTACTGACTATCATTTCTAAATAATAAATAACAATAGAAAGAAAAATCAAACAACTCTAAATTTTTTAAAAAAATCTATGCAATTCGTTTGTCAATTAATCCCCAAATTCGAAAGTTGTAAGTTCGTTCAATAATCCAACTAATCAATGACTAATTTCTTCAAAACACTGCCCTTAGAAGTGCTAATGTGAAGATTATACCATCCTTTTGCGAGTGATGAAACATTGATTTTTTGAGTGGATTCCACTTGTTGCTGCAAAACAACTTTCCCCATTAAATCATAAAGTATCAACGAACCATTTTCGGGTAATTGAAGTGTGAACTCACCATGTGATGGGTTGGGAAAAATGCTTACTTCTTCTAATTCAAGAGTATTGATGCCCGCGGTTGCATTTTTGTTAAC
>CAZHPL010000327.1:0-3182 GCA_964534495.1 uncultured Lishizhenia sp. | reverse complement strand
GCATCAGCTTTTGTATTAACAACACAAGCACAAAAGAAATTCGCTCAACTCGACCAAGAATTACCGACACCAAACGAATACCGAACAGCTTCAGGTGCGCCAGGTTATAATTATTATCAGCAAAAAGCGGATTATGTAATGAAACTTTCGATTGATGATGCAACTCAAAAATTGTATGGTGTTGAAACGATTACTTACACGAATAATTCTCCAGATCAACTTTCTTATTTGTGGCTTCAATTAGATCAAAATATTTACAGCCAAGACTCTGATTCTAAAATAATTGAAGTTGAAAAAATGGAAGATTTTAAATCAGTAGGAGATATAAAAAAGAAATTTTTCTATTACGATGGATTATTTAAGATTGAGGAAATTAAAAACATGAGTGGTGCCAAAATGAAATACTTCATTAATAAAACAAAGATGCGAATTGATTTAGATAAACCGCTCATGCCAAAAACTAGTATTTCATTTCAAATAAAATGGTGGTATAACATAAATGATCGCATGCAAGTTGGCGGAAGATCAGGTTATGAATACTTTGAAAAGGACAAAAATTACTTGTATACAATCGCTCAGCATTTTCCGAGAATGTGTGTCTACAACGATGTGACCGGATGGCAAAATAAACAGTTTTTAGGTCGCGGTGAATTTACTCTACCTTTCGGGGATTATGAAGTATCTATTACTGTTCCTTCCGATCACATTGTAGCGGCTACCGGCGAATGTCAGAATTTCAACGAAGTTTTGACGGCCGAAGAGAGAAAACGATTGGAATTGGCAAAAAAATCAGATTCACCCGTTTTAATCGTAACTCAAAAAGAAGCTGAAGAAAAAGAAAAATCAAAATTATCGTCAACTAAAACATGGATTTTTAAAGCCAAAAATGTGCGTGATTTTGCTTTTGCCACTTCTCGAAAATTTATTTGGGATGCACAAAACCAAAAAGTCGGCAATCTAAACGTATTGTGTATGTCCTATTATCCAAAAGAGGGAAATCCCCTGTGGGAGAGATATTCCACGAAATTGGTAGCGCACACCATAAAAACCTATTCAAAATTCACGATAGATTATCCTTATCCTGTAGCAATTTCAGTTCACTCAAAATCAATTGGAATGGAATATCCGATGATTTGTTTTAACGGTGGTAGACCAGAAGCTGATGGAACTTATTCGGAAGGTGAAAAATACGGAATGTGGGGAGTTATCATACATGAAGTTGGACATAATTTCTTCCCAATGATTATTAACTCAGACGAAAGACAATGGACATGGATGGATGAAGGATTAAACACCTTTGTTCAATACCTAACAGAACAAGAATGGGAAAGAGGATATCCATCCCGCCGTGGACCTGCTCATATGATTGCTGACTACATGCGAGGAGACAAAAAAACAATTTCTCCAATCATGACCAACTCAGAATCTATTTTTCAATTTGGAAATAATGCATACGGGAAGCCTGCAACTGCGCTTAATATTTTGCGTGAAACCATAATGGGAAGGGAATTATTTGATTATGCATTTAAAACGTATTGTGAACGTTGGAAATTTAAACACCCCTCCCCTGCTGACTTTTTTAGAACTATGGAAGATGCATCTGCCGTTGATTTAGATTGGTTTTGGAGAGGTTGGTTTTATGGAACAGATAATGTTGATATTTCAATTGATGATGTAAAATGGTTTCAATTGAACACGCAAAATCCAGAGAAGGAAAAAGCATTTTTGCTCAAACAAAAAAATGAAAAAGATATTCATATTGGCGAGGGCAGAAATAAAAATGACATTCCGCAAACCGTTAATGAACGTGATAAAACAATTGATGATTATTACGCTAAAAGAAATATTTACCTTGTTGATACGCTCGACAAAAAAGAATACAATGAATTTAAAAATAAGTTGGCAAAGGATGAATTAGAGCTTTTAAATTCCAACAAACAATTTTACGAGCTTTCTTTTTCTAACATTGGAGGACTTGTAATGCCTCTCATTTTAGAATTCACCTTTGAAGATGGCTCAAAAGAAGTTCGAAGAATTCCAGCTGAAATATGGAGAATGTATGAAGATAAAGTTTCTAAAGTTTTCATTTTTGACAAAGTTATACAATCAGTGAGGCTTGATCCATTTTTAGAAACTGCTGATACAGACTTAGATAACAATAGTTGGCCAGAAGAAAAGCAACCTACCAGATATCAGTTGTTTAAGCAACAAAGTTCAGTTCGGGAAAATCCTATGCAGCGACAAAAAAGAGTGGATGAAATGATAAAGAATTGATTCATCACCTAATAATGAAATTTCATAGCATAGCAAATTAAATTTTGACAATTCAAAGTACATTTTAATTTTTAGCCTTTGAAAAAATCACTTATCTTTATTTGTATTTTGATATCTCTGCAGGTAACTTCACAATCTTTGATTGAGTTCAACGCAAAAAGAAATCAAATCGATAAGCATTTAATGGTTGGTTTAGGTTCATGGGCAACTTCCAATTTTGTTGTTAGTGGCATCGGTTGGGCAACAGTTCCAAAAAATGATGACTATTATTTTCATCAAATGAATGTTTTATGGAACACCGTAAATATTGCTCTTGCCATTCCTGGTTATTTTAAAGCAAAAAATGACAATCGAACACTTACTTTGAACGAGACAAAGAAAATCCAACGGAAAACGGAAAATATCTTTCTGATCAACACAGGGTTTGATGTGGTTTACATTACAAGCGGTTTTTTATTACGAAGTTCTACTAATTCAAATCCTACTAATAAACACCGTTTAAATGGTTTTGGATCATCACTCATTCTACAAGGAGGTTTTTTATTTCTTTTTGATTTAACTGCCTACACCATTCATAAATTACACGCAAATAAATCCCTAAACAAATTTGAAATGAGTTCAAACGGGTTAGGAATTAAATGGAATTTGGGAATTAAACCAACCAATAGTTCACCGGACAATTACTCTGTTAATTTTAAAGCCCTTTGATTAGATTGTCATAAAGGTCGTTAAATGAATTTCCTTCAGCTGTTCTTCTCTTAGATAATTGTTTCAGTTCAACCAAGGCCCAAATGACAAATTCCATTAAAAAAGGAGTATCCTTAGGAGCAACATTTGGCTGGTATTTTTTGATAAGATCTTTTAACGGTGTAATGGTATTCAACGTTTCCAAATAGGTTTTTTCATTT
>CAZHPL010000326.1:0-3183 GCA_964534495.1 uncultured Lishizhenia sp. | reverse complement strand
TTGGTAAAACCTGAAGTGGACGAAGTGGAAGACATCCATTGATAGGTGTATGTACCAGGAACACCAGTTGGATTAACCGAAAGCTGTGTGGTTCCTGTTTGGGCATTAATACAAGTTGAAAAACTGGGTGGATTAAGTGTTCCAGCTAATGCAGAGTTGGTTGTGCTAGTTATTGTAACTACCGAACTTGTCGATGAAGCTCCTGAGCCAACTTCAGTTGCAGTAATACGATATTGATAACCTGCAGTAGCACTCGAAATTGTTAATGCATTAGTAGAAGCTCCTGAATAAATACCACCATTTGAAACAGTAGACCAAGAGGAACCAGAATTAGTTGAAACCTCCCACAAATAAGATAACGTTTCTCCGTAAGACGCTGTTGCAATTGCTTCAATATACGCAGCCCCACCAGAAGAACAAATGACAGAATTAGTAGTTACAGTATTAATTGTGACAGTTGGAGCAGCGTTGATGGCGTTAGCGTTATATGCAACAAATGCAACATCCGAAACACCAGACGGCACAATTTGCAACTTTCTAATTTGTGTGTAATTAGATGCGTTAATACCAAAATCAGATAATTTAAAAGCCACAAAGCGAATTTCTCTAGTAGTATTGGAAGAACCTGTACTAGTAGGTTTTGCTGAAGTAAATGGAATACCATTTGAAACGGTAAATAAATCTAAATACCAATTTCCGAGAGAAGCTATTTTACTTAAATCAATTGACATGCTATTTCCTACTACATTACCATTACCATCTAAAAAACGATAAACATCTGTAGCTTGTCCTGCTGTCGGCTCTGCGATTTGGGTTACAATAATGTCTGGCTCTTCGTCACTGATTTTATCTACTTGCATTGTAGAAATCATATAATCCGAAGTTGCAGTTGCAGGAAGGTTAGTATAACCCGTTCCTAAATCTAATCCATTAATTCCGTCAGTCAAAACGCCTTGAATCGTGTTGTCTTTTATACTGGGGTGTGTATATAATCCAGCAGCATTGGTTCCGTCTATTTTGGATCCCATTGCTAAATATAAGGCACTACCACTTGTGGTTCCATTTAATGTAACAGGTAAAGCATGAAAATTACCTGCAGAAAACGTTATTCCATTAGCTGATAATCTTGAATCATTTACCCCCGTTGAGTAGGTTGTTCCTTTGTATGAAAAGGATAATAAATTGTGGGAATTATTAGGATATACAGGATTTGGAGTTGTAGTTGATGTTTTCCAATAGGTTCCATAATCAGTGATAATATCTGTAACAGTTGGTAAACTTGAATACACAAAACCTGATTTATTAACGTTTGCTGAAGCAACACCTGTTTTAGTTACAGTTACATTTCCTGAAGACCCATTCCCTACTGTAGCTTTGATAGTAGTAGTATTTACAACTGTAAAAGAACTTGCACTCGTACCACCGAAAGAAACATTTGTAATAGATGAGAAATTTGTTCCAGTAATTGTTACAATATCTCCAGGTCCCGCATATAATGGAGCAAATGATGCAACAGTATGCTGTTGTGAAAACACATTAAAAGAACAAAAAACAATAAAAAATAAAAAATGAAAATAACGCATAGTAATAATTAAATATGTTTAAGAAATATTAAACATGGTAGGAATTTTTTAAGCGTTGCAAATATACGCACTTAAAAATCACATATTATCACATTATTTACTATTTAGCAACTTTTTAAGAACATTTAGTAAATACTAATGAAAAAAAGTTTAAATATGTTGCAAATTAATTATCAAAATAAAACAAAAAAGACACTCTTTCGAGCAGCTTTGAATTAATAATTTGTCATTTAATAACTTACCATTTGTTTTATGACTTTTTTTCCAAAAATAGAATTCGTTATCTCTATATAATATATTCCATTTTTTAATTCGTTTGTATTAAAATCAATCAAATTAGCTCCGCTTACTATATTTTGAACTTTGGCTTCCACTAAATGTCCTTCTGTACTAACTAATTTAACTACAGTTTCTCCTAAATCCTTTTCACTGTTGAATACTAGTGAAAAATTTGAATTAGATGGATTTGGAAAAGTCATTATTGATACACCATTACTTTCAATACAGTCTAAAATAATTGGATTATATACATGAAATTTACCATCTATATCAAACTGTTTTAATCGATAAAAAGCAAAACCACCCGCGTAATTTTCATCTAAGAAAGAATAATTTAATAAAGATGTTGAATTTCCTGCAGCTGGAACCGAACCAACTGTTCTCCAAGATATTCCATCGTAGCTAGTTTCCAAATCAAAATAACTTGAATGATTTTCAGAGGCTGTTGACCAATTGAAAACTGCATTACTCATTTCATCACAATCTCCATTAAATCCAATTAATTCAACAGGTAATGGACCAGTCCAACCCAAACCTCCTTGACTGGAAATAGTAAATGGTGAAAAACTTGTAATACCTGTTTGTAAAGCATACCCAGGTCCACTCGGAGCACTCCCTCCTTTATTTTCCCAACTTGGAGTTGAAAAATTAAAATGTGCAATATAAGCAGTATTATAATCGAAAGCATTGATTTCTTCATCCCTTGACGAAAGTGTTCCGTTCCAATACAAACGCATTTCTACATTACTTCCTCCAACTACTTCTTCTTCAATCATCCATGTCCTATCAACAGCTGGCAAACTAGTTCTAGTAGAGTTTTCGTAAGAATCATCCGTTACTATATCAAAAACTCGAACACTAAATTTATCGCTTGTTCCTGTATTTATCATCCAACAAGGATTAAAATTAGTTCTTCCAACAGGATACTTAACATATCCAGATTCAACATTTGAGTAACCCGAACCATTTCCTCTAATTAAAAAACCAACATCTGAGGTTCTAACATAACTCTCTCTAGATCCCCCTACTATTGGACGTCCATCCATGTCAATACTGAACACATTAATATCAAAAAGACCTTGATCAAGTGTCATAGTACCGGCAATTGTTGCTTTTTTTAATAAGTACGCAACACCCTTTGTTCCTCCATCAGCTGGCTTATTCATTCTAAAATCATAAAATGCATTTACACATTTAGACATTTTCTATGACCCTTTTCTTTTTGAGATGGAGGCCTGGGTGACATGACATCAAGCTACAAGATCTGCTACAAAGCCATCATCTTTCCTTGACTTCAGACTGTTGACTATGAAACCATTTT
>CAZHPL010000325.1:0-3199 GCA_964534495.1 uncultured Lishizhenia sp. | reverse complement strand
TCCCAATGGTATTCGCATCATTCGTACGAATCATTCAGCTGAAAAGTTTGTAGTAATGGGAAGAGCGACTTGGATGGAACATATTCCTGAACAGCTAAAAAAATAGACAAAAAAAAAGGCCGGAATTACTCCCGACCGTTTTCTACTATTTTAATTTATTCTTACTGATTCTGACGAACAAATTCTCTCCAATCCATTTTTGTTGAATCAAAGGTAAACAAAGGCAACATTCCTTTATCAGCATTTGCTCTATCTGTCAAACGGAAGTATAAAAACTGTCCAACTTCATAGCGATTTGCCTCAAATGTAAATAGTTCAATGATTTTTTTCGCTTGACTAAATGAAAGACAGGTATTTGCTAAATCTTTGTAGATAATATCCATTTGATCATCTTCAATTGTTTGCGTTTTCAAATCTTCGATAAATTCAGTTTCATTTAACAATGTCTTTTTACAAACGATAAATTTTCCGTTTCCAGTTGTTGTAGTTGCATTTGAAGCATTACCAACATTTCCATTCATATTGACCGAAGCATTACCTGTTGCGTTTCCTCCATTGATTGTAGCCGTTCCATTTTGAGGCATTGTTTGTGAGCCAATTGTACCGTTACCATTTGAATTGGTAGAATTAGTCGTTGTTGTAGTTACTCCTCCCGTTGTTGTGCTCGTTGTAGTTGTAGAAGAAGAACTATAAGTTGTTGTACCACCATTTGTATTCACATTCACATTACCATTTGTTGGGATGCCATTTGTGTTTATTTGAACATTTCCATCTGTTGGAATTCCATTTGTAGTAACGGTCATACCCAAGTTGGTTGGCACGCCATTCATTGAAACATTGATGGATGCATTTGTAGGTACACCATTTACAGTAACATTTCCACCAACATTTCCTGAATTAGTTGAAGTTGTTGAACTACTTGTATTTGTAGTCATGTTTACGTTTCCGTTGGCAGGCATTCCGGTTGATGTAACTGTCGTATTTGTATTCGTTGGCGCTCCATTCATGGTAACATTTCCACTATTTGTTGAAGTATTAGTAGTATTTGTGTTCGTTGTCATGTTTACATTTCCATTGGATGGAAGTCCATTCGTTGTGATGCTTACACCCGCATTTGTTGGTATTCCGTTTGTTGTAATTGTCGCATTCATTCCGCCATTTGTGTTGGTAGTATTCGTCGTCATGTTTACATTTCCATTCGTCGGAACTCCATTGGTTGTAATTGTTGCATTCGCATTTGTAGGGACACCATTCACAGACACATTTCCGTTTACGTTTCCACCATTTGATGAAGTATTCGTTGTGGTTGTATTTGTTGTCATGTTTACATTTCCATTCGTCGGTAAACCATTTGTAGTGATGGTTGCATTCGCATTTGTTGGAACGCCGTTTGTAGTTATATTTCCATTGAGATTACCTCCAGTTGTCGAAGTTGTATTCGAAGTCACATTTACGTTACCGTTTGCTGGTGTTCCCGTTGTGGTCATCGTTCCATTTGTTGACAGGGAAGCTCCGCCATTTACAACGTTTTGTGCATTATCTGAAAAAACAGCGCTGTTATCCGGTCTGTAAATGACAGCATCATTCGGCACAACGCCTGTTGTAGGCACCAAACTCATCAATTGAAGTTTTCCTTTGCCTTTTTTGAAAACTACTTTCGTGGTAATATCACTTGGACTATCCATGAAGAAATTTTTGTCGATATCAGCTGTTTTCCCATCTGCAAAAATCAATTTTACGGAATACGCGCCGTTTTTGATTCCTGAAATGGAAACATTGGTTTTGGGTACAGCATTTTGTTTGATACCGTTTAAAACAACATAAAACTGTTGTCCTCCATTATTAAAAATGGTTAGATTACTTTGTCCGAATGTTATCGAAGCTATAAGTAAAAAACTGAAAATGAAAAGATGCTTCATATTTAACTGAATTATAGGTTTGTAAAAATAACGTTTTTCGCGGTGCTTTTCAAAAACCGTTCCAAAATGAATGCTTTGAAATGAGAATTGTTTTTTTGTACTTTTCTTGTAGATTTTTTTTCAATGTAAATGGATTATTATTTGCGTTGAAATTTGAAAAATTAACATTTGACACCTTTCTAGGATTGTCACTTTGCGTAATTTCGAAATAAAAAAATATGAGAACAAATCACGAAATAGACTATTTCATTCACGGTGAAGAAATGCAATTAGTGGAGATTGAGCTAGATCCGAATGAAACGGCCATTGCTGAAGCAGGTGCTTTTATGTACATGGACGAAGGTATTCAAATGGAAACCATTTTTGGAGATGGAGCTCAACAAAACTCAGGTTTCATGAGTAAATTATGGAACGCTGGAAAACGTATTTTAACAGGTGAAAGTTTGTTCATGACAGCTTTTACGCATCAGGGAGTAGGGAAGGCAAGAGTTGCATTTGCCTCACCTTATCCGGGGAAGATAATTCCAATTGATTTACAAGCATACGGAGGCAAGTTAATTTGTCAAAAAGATTCTTTTTTGGCTGCTGCGAAAGGTGTTTCGATTGGGATTGAGGTTCAAAAGAAATTAGGAACTGGACTTTTTGGGGGGGAAGGGTTTATCATGCAAAAATTGGAAGGAGACGGAATGGCTTTTTGTCATGCTGGCGGACATATAGTAAATCGCCAATTGCGACCAGGAGAAGTGTTACGTGTTGACACAGGTTGTATCGTTGCTTACACACAAGAAGTCGATTACGACATACAATTTGTTGGTGGTATTAAAAACACACTTTTCGGTGGAGAGGGAGTTTTCTTCGCTACTTTACGCGGGCCAGGTGAAGTTTGGTTACAAACGCTTCCCATTTCACGTTTAGCTTCACGTATCCTTTCCTATGGCACTGGACCAAGAAAAGAGGAGGGAAGCATTTTAGGTGGTTTTGGAAATCTATTGGATGGCGACGGAATGTAAACTTTATTAAATTAAATTGTGAAACGCAGTGTCTTAGAGTGCTGCGTTTTTTTATTCTACCAAACGAATCCCGTTTTCTTCAATCGTGATATTTTTGAGTTTGTACAATTTTCCAATGGTTTGCTTGAACAGTTTTTTACTCATGCCCATTTTCTCGCGAATTTCTTCTGGGTCAGAATGATCGTTTAAAGGAATAAATTTGGGCTCTTGCAAAGCATTCAGAATTTGGGTTTCTGCATTGTCAAACCGTTCAATGGTCAAAGGTTCGAA
>CAZHPL010000324.1:0-3213 GCA_964534495.1 uncultured Lishizhenia sp. | reverse complement strand
AGTACAAATTCTCACGATTGAAGGATGATTTGAACACGTCAGCGTCCAACATATTCAAGTTTTTCTGAATATCGTATTGCACTTTAGGTGTCGCAGTGGCCGTTAATGCAATAATAGGAACATTGGAAATTTTCTCAAAAATCTCACGCAATCTTCGATATTCAGGTCGAAAATCGTGACCCCATTCAGAAATACAGTGTGCCTCATCAATAGCAAAAAAGGAAATATCAACGGATGTAAGGAAATCAATATTTTCTTGTTTGGTAAGTGATTCTGGGGCTACGTACAACATTTTGGTTTTACCTTCCTGAATATCACGTTTAACTTGATTGATTTCAGTTTTGGTCAAAGATGAATTCAAGAAATGGGCTATGTTTTCACTGTCACTCACATTTCGAATCGCATCCACTTGGTTTTTCATCAAAGCAATCAAAGGAGAAACGATGATTGAAGTTCCATTCATCAACAAAGAAGGCAACTGATAACACATCGATTTACCACCACCTGTTGGCATGATTACGAATGAATTTCTACCACTTAATACATTTCGAATAATGTCTTCTTGCTTTCCTTTAAAAACATCAAAACCAAAATAAGTTCTGAGCGCTGCTTTAAGGTCTATATGTTCTACTGCTGTTTCCTGCATCACTAATTCGTTCAAACAATTATTAATTGTTCTTTAAATATACAACAAATGTTCTTTACTGAAAAATGATTTGTATTCTTTTTTATTCTTATCCATTAATTGCAACTACTTCGCGAACCTCTGGAAGATGTTGTTTTAATAAGTTTTCAATTCCACCTTTCAGCGTTGCAGTCGAAGATGGACATCCTGCGCAAGAGCCTTTAAGTACAACTGTTACTTTTCCGTCTTCAAAACCTAAGAAGTCAATAGCACCTCCATCATTTTCAACAGCTGGGCGCACATATTCATCCAACAAATGACGAATAGGATCATCCATTTCTGAAGGATCAAACGTACTTTTCATTTCCGTTGATTCCTCTTTTTCTTCTTTCACTTTGGGTTGTGGCATTTGAATTAAAACTTCTCCACCATTTGAAATAAAATTGCGAATAAATTCACGTAATTCCATCGTAATAAAATCCCAAGGAACATTATCCGTTTTTGTAACAGTAACAAAATTGGCCGTGATAAAAACGTTTTTCACGAAAGGAAAATCAAACAAAGCCTCTGCAAGTGGCGAAAAGCCTTTGGCTTCTGCTTTAGAGGTAAATTCAACAGAATCACCTGTAATTAATAAATACTTATTGGCCACGAATTTCATGGTCGTAGGATTCGGAGTCATCTCCGCATATACTGTAACGGGTACGTTCATTGTCTATTTTTTATTCAAAAATAACAACTCTAGTGGCGAAAGGGTTTTAATTTTCCGGAAAAGTTTACAGAATTTAAGCTTTATTCTATGTTTCCTGCCAAATGAGCTTCGTTCAATAAATCCAAAACGGTCTTCACAGGACTAAACGTTTCATTGGGAATTTCAACAAATAGTGTATTCCAATTGGCCATGCTTCCGTTCCACAAACCTGGTAATTCAACAAAGCGAACTTCTTCTCCTTTTTGTTTTTTGCTCACCACAAAGTATTTAGACGCATCTCTAAATTGGAACAAATCATATTTTTTTCCTTCTGGATTAAAAATACAAACCGCCATCATCACCGGATTAAAGTGCGTACTTTGAATCATTTGACGGTATTGTTCTCCATTTTGAGAAATTTGTGCCTTTTCGACAATTTGCTTAGTAACCACACCGTTTTCTTCCACTAAAAAAGGACCTCCACCTGGTTGACCTTCGTTTCGAACCATGCCACAAACACGAATTGGACGGTCAATCAATTTCAAAATAGCCGAGGAATCATGAATACTTTCCAACTCAGAAGGAGAATACAAATGAAATTTTTCGTTCAAATCTTGTAAGCCTTCAACCGTTGGATTTTTATACAACTTTTTGATTTCTAATCGAATTTCATGTAACAAAGCCCCCAATACACTCCACATTTGAATGGATTTTGAAGATTTTGAATAGTGTTGAACGTTGTCTATATTGCGTATGAAAATCAACTCTTTATTCAATGCTTGTAAATTGGTCAACAAAGCTCCATGACCTGCTGGACGACGCAAAGGCTGACCGTTTTCATCAAGTACTAAATCACCATTATTGTAAAATACATACGAATCTGTATCTGCGTTCTGTTCAGAATAACTCACTTCAAAATTATGTCCTGTCAATCCTTCAAGTTGACGTATGGACGCCTCAAAATTGCTTTCAAAACGTTTTTGGATAGAGAAATGAAACTCAATATTTTCTTTGTTTAGTCGCGCACTTTGAATAATATGCTCTTGAATCGCGTTGACTACAAAAGGATCATTCAAGTGAAATGGAATCAATGCTTTGGGTAAATCGCCAAAACCCATTCCCTCCGCATTCAAAAGAAAGGAAACAAATTGTTCCAATGAAATATCAAAAGTTTCCAGTGCTTTTCGCGTTTCAGCAGGTAAAAATCGGTAGAATGCAAAACTCTTGATTTTATTCAAAAAGCGTTCAACGTTACCACGATTTTCTTCTGATTGATTGGTTAGAAAATCATATAAAAATTCAAACATGCGTGAACCTGAGCCAGATGCAGGGATAAAAACACCAATATCCTTTACTTTTTCTTCAAAAACTTCAGTTAAAAGGTGTATCTCTTTAGCAGTTAATTTAGTAATCCCTTGACCAATTTTACATGGAGAAATTAAGTTAATGGTTGGGTTTTCTCTTAAAATACGATCACGTTGTTGTTGAATTTCTTGGGTTAATTCAGTATTCATTGGTAGTTAAGTTGTTTCTTTGCAGTGTGAATATTCTCTTCGAATATATAAATTATCGCTTGAATGCCAAGTTCAGACATGGAATTCATTCTCCTTTTGTTTTTGACTTAACGGATAAAGCATTTCAGATTCCAATTTCAAAAGAAGAGAAAAAGATACTATTGAACCATCGCAATCTTTTAAGTCAAAACAACGATTCAATTGAAATTCAAGATTTTGGCGCTGGTTCTAAAAAATTAGGCGACACTCGAAAGATTCGCGACATTTATGCAACAAGTTCAAGTCGTGGGAAATACGGAATATTTTTATTTCAAATTGCCCGACATTTACAACCGAAGCGAATTTTAGAATTTGGAACTTCACTTGGCGTTGGAACTTTGCAT
>CAZHPL010000323.1:0-3225 GCA_964534495.1 uncultured Lishizhenia sp. | reverse complement strand
AAAACAGACTACCAAACAAAATAATCACTTGCTGTTCACAAACAAAAAAATATGCGGAATACTTATCGAAAATCAACTTAACGGAAAGCGCATTCAACATGCAATTATTGGCATTGGGTTAAATGTTTCTCAAATGGATTTTGGTGAATTTCCCGCAACATCGGTTTCGAAAGAAACAAGTGCCATATTTTCACCTAAGGAAATCATGCAGTCGCTGCGCCAAGAAATGGAAAAGCAGTTTGGACAATTGAACCAAATTTCGGACGAGCAAATCAAAGAAAATTACATGGATTCACTTTATCGCTTGAATGAGTTAGCTCCGTTTGAAGATGAAAACGGATCTTTTTACGGCACAATCACCCATGTAACGGATACAGGAATGCTTGTCGTTCAGAAAGAAAACGAAGAGGTGATGTATGGAATAAAAGAAATTCGCTACTGTTCGTAGTGTTTTTTCAATTTTTCAGACATGTAGTTAAAAAGAGACAATAAAGGTTTTTCAACCATCATTTTAAGGAACATGTTTACTTCTCCATCAAAGTGAATATAACCTTCTGTTCCACCTGCTGCTTCTGATAATTCGATGGTTAATTTGAATGGAAATGGCGATTTTTCTCCAGATTCTAAAAACAACTGATTATCGTTTGAGCCTTTTTCAACCAATGAAATGGTGATACCACCTTGTACTTTGAAAGAACAATCATTTTCTGTGCTTTTGAAGTCATTTACTTTGTCTTGTGGTAGTAAATGCCAAATGTTTTCTGCATTCGATAAGAAAGTGATGATATCTGCTTTGCTCGCGTTAACGATAACTTTGTTGCTGTTTAATTCCATGTTTTATTTGTTTTGCATCCAAACGGACGGGTTTTCTCTCCAGTTTTGCAATTGTGCCAAATCATTTTCAGTTACATAATTTGAACGCAATGCTTGTTCGATTAAGATAGTGTAGTCAGTCAAAGTCACAAAAGGACATTCAGCTTCTTTGAAATTATCAGCAGCTACTTTAAATCCATAGGTGAAAATGGCAGCGAGACCTTTTACATTCAAACCTGCTTCTTTCAATGATTCAACCGCTTTGATACTGCTTCCTCCAGTTGAAATCAAATCCTCCACTACAATTACATTTTGACCTTTTTCAAAAGCACCTTCGATCATGTTTCCCATGCCGTGACCTTTTGCAGAGCTTCTGACATAAATAAAAGGCAAACCTAGTTCCTGAGCAACCAATACACCCTGAGGTACACCGCCCGTTGCAACGCCTGCAATCACATCTGGCTTTCCGAACATTTCCGTAATCAATTCAGAAAACGATTGACGGATGAACGTTCGAACAGAAGGATGAGAAAGCGTAACGCGATTGTCGCAATAAATCGGCGATTTCCACCCTGATGCCCATGTAAAAGGTTGGTTCGGTTGAAGTTTTACGGCTTTAACTTTTAATAATAATTCAGCAACTTTTAAAGCTCTATCTTTGTCATTAATCATGGCACAAAAATATAAAGTTTTCGCGGAAGAAAAGGTAATTTATTTCAGCGAAGAAGCAATTGAGAATACAACACAGCTTCGTTTTCAGCAACCTGAATCATTTGAAGCTCTGCGAAAGTTAGTAAAAAAATCAAGCTACAACATTCTTAGTTCCAAACCCAAGTTGGCTATGGAATTGTTTTTCAAACACTTTAAGTACGTGAAAGCTGCTGGCGGTATCGTTGAGAAAGACGGAAAGTGTTTACTAATCAAGCGAAACGGAAAATGGGATATTCCGAAAGGAAAAATGGAAAAATACGAAAAAGCTAAGGAAACGGCTGTACGTGAAATCCAAGAAGAATGCGGACTTGTGGGTGATTTGCAAGTGACTCGAAAAATCACAAAAACGTATCACACTTACTTTTTATACAATTCGTCGTGCTTGAAAAAGACCAAATGGTTTGTATTAAGTTTTTCGGGAGAAATGAACGTTTCGCCGCAAACCGAAGAAGGAATTACGGAAGTTGTTTGGGTGGAAAAAGAGCAATTGGCTGCCTTGCTTCCTGAAATGTATTCGTCTGTGCGTGATGTTGTGGCATGTTATTTAAAACCTTAGTTCAATTATTAAAATTGGATTGACTACGTCGCTGCTTCGCGGTCTGACCGCTCAAAAACAACGAGCACAGGTATCGGCATAAATCAAGATGGAGATATGTAATAAGTCGTTGTCTATCAGCAGAAATCTTATTTGCTTTACATAAAATTCAGTTATTCTACGTTGTTCCCTCTCAATTTAGCCCGCTAAATTTTCATGTAAACGCCTTGTCTAACAGATTTTTATGTTAATCTGACCGCGAAGCAGCACCATGGGTAATTTCAATTTCACAATCGAACTCAGGTTTAATTCTTAATTTTGTGTTAAACTGCATGATGCGGTGAAAATTAAATTTAGTATTGTAAAAAAAATCAAACTATGAAAAGTCTATTATTCGCATTCTCTTTGTTGTTGACAGGAGTAACATTTGCACAGAAAGCAGATACAAAAACGCCAGCTAAAGCAGGTTTAAAATTCACAACCTTGGAAATCGTTCGTGATTCTATTCCATACGGATCTAAAGATTTATTCATTTTTGAATTTAAGAATGTATCCAAAAAACCAGCTACTATTCAAGGTGTTCAAACAAGTTGCGGATGTACGGCTGCTGAAAAACCAACTGAGCCTGTTAAAGCAGGTAAGAAAAGTAAAATCAGTGTTTCGTATGATACGCACCGCGTTGGACCTTTCACTAAAACAATTACGGTGACATCTGATGTTTCGGAACCTATCGTATTAACGATTCGTGGTACAGTGAAGCCAGAGCAACAACCGATAAAAACGGTTACGAATAAATAATAGCTTTCGTATCAACTCATTTGAAGCGCCCCAAAAAGGCGCTTTTTTTGTGCGATGAAAGTACGAATGCCTCTGCTAATTGCCCTTTTTTCACTTCGTTTTCGTCGTTCAAATGCTTATCTTTGCGGCTTAAATTAAAATTAACATGGAAATTCCTAAAACGTACGAGCCTGGAGCTGCTGAAGAAAAATGGTACAAACACTGGATGGAACGCAATTATTTTCATTCAAAACCAGATGGAAGAGAGCCGTACACTGTCGTCATTCCACCGCCGAATGTGACAGGTGTTTTACACATGGGACACATGTTAAATAATACCATTCAAGATGTTTTAGTGCGCCGTGCTAGAATGTTGGGTAAAAATGCTT
>CAZHPL010000322.1:0-3241 GCA_964534495.1 uncultured Lishizhenia sp. | reverse complement strand
TTACAGGTTCACCTGTAAGCCCTGTAACGATTGGTGCCGGAGGAACAGTTCAAGTAAATGTGTCTAACGTAACAAGTGCACAAACACTAACGATTTCTTCTGTTTCAAATGGAACCTGTTCTTTAAGTCCAGTTGCTCTAAGTTCAAGCATTAGCTCTACTACTTGTGCTACTATAAATGAATGTGATGTTTTAGTATATCGCATTGAATCGGGTAGTGCTACAACAACTACTACAGTTCCTATCTCAATAGTAGAATTAGCTCCTGGGTTTACAAATACTTCTTCGCCAACGATTATATCAAATCCTGTTACGGGAACCAATAACCTAACGATGGAAGCGGGACTAACCGCCTCTACTCAACACATGGGTTATATGGGGATGAACAACGGTATTTTAGGGGTTCCAGGATTTAATGTGGCAAGTGGAACAACTACCATTATTTCAACGGATTATACCAATGATGAAAGTGTGAACTTAATTAGCGCGAATCAAGCTGTAACTACGCGAACAACTGGTCAAACGTTTACGGGTAGCCCTTCCTATATTGGAGCTGTTGCCCCTGTTGATGCTACTCGATACTATTATTTAGGTTTGGGTACTACACAAACAACATCAGGAATTTTTTACTACAACGGAACTACAAGTGTTCAAATTTTTTCGGATGCCAATTATTCCACAAAACGATTTTTAAATATTCGAATTTTTAATGGTCAATTGTACGCATCAAGAGTTGCAACAAATACATCGACAGGATATATTTTTGCCATTGGAAATGGATTACCTACTTCTTCTGTCGCTGCAGCGAATGTTGTTTCTATTGCAACGGCGCCAAATGGATCTTCTTTGCCAAAAGATTTCTCTATAAGTCCTGATGGTTCCACAATGTATGTAATTGACCCTGCAGCTTTTACATCTACCGGAATTAGTAAATGGACAAAAAGCACAAATGGTAGTTCATTTTCTCGCGTGGGTAGTTATCAAGCTACAGGTAACTCAGTTTCAACTAGTGCGAAATACCCATTAAGTATTACAGTTGATTGGCTTTCTACACCTGTGAAAATGTTTGCAACAGTATCTACATCAGCTATGACATCAGCAACTTCTACTGCAAGTGGCTTGTATTTAAATAGTTATACTGAATCTGGAGGTATTGGAAGTTCCACTACAACATGGCCAGCAGCGGCAAGTGTACCGTATTATACCTCAACCAATGGTTCATGCACGAGTTGTAAATTTGCTGGTGTCACCTTAGCACCTAGTATAACTGCAAGTATGTCAGCAAGCACGGGTTGTGTGGGCAATCCAGTAACAGTTACAGCATCTTCATTACAAGGATTAACACTAACGTATCAATGGTATAAATTCACAGGAAATGCGAATTATGTAGATTATTATGGCGCTACTACTGTAACGGGCGCTGATGGTTCAGGTGGTACAACTTCTGTATTTACACCATCTGCTACGGGTAATTACTTCTGTGAAATTAGCGGTGGTTCGTGTGCTAAATACCGTACACCTCCCGTTGTTATTTCGAATACATATCCTAGTATTGACAACGTTTCGCAAGGTGTTTGTACGGGCTCAACAGCAGACGTAACTGTAACAGCAAGTGGCGCAACTGCACCGTACGACGTGGCTTGGTCGGGCACCGCTTCAGGAAACCCTGCTGGAACAGAAATCGCAGCTTCAGGTGGTTCGTATGCAATTACTGCTTTGGCAAGTGGATCTTACACCATTACCGTTACAGCTGCAAGTGGATGTTCTGCGACTGCATCAACAACTGTTACTTGTTCTAGCTGTAGTAATCCTGTTATCACAACTGAACCAACTGGTTTCTCAGAATGTATCAATGCAACACAATCACTTTCCGTTGTAGCAACTGGAACAACTTTGACTTATCAATGGTATTCCAACACTGTAAATGATAATACAACAGGAACAATCATTGCATCAGAAACCAACGCTTCCTTTACCCCTCCAAGTACGAGCGCAGGAACAACGTATTACTATTGCATTATTTCATCTGGAGCTTGTACGGTTACATCGGCAGTCGCCGCAGTAATTGTAAATGCTAATCCATCTACACCAACTATCGGAACAATTACCCAACCAACGTGTACAGTTGCAACAGGAAGTGTTGATTTAAGCGGTTTACCAGCATCAGGAACATGGACGGTTACGGGGTCGCCATCGGGTTCATTGACAAGTACAGGAACAACAGGAACAGTGACCGGTCTAACAGCAGGAACGACGTATACATTTACGGTAACAGATGCTAACGGATGTACGTCAACGGCTTCTGCCAATGCTGTCCTTTCAGCTCAACCAAGTGCGCCAAGTGCACCAACTATCGGAACAATTACCCAACCAACGTGTACGGTTACAACAGGAAGTGTTGATTTAAGCGGTTTACCAGCATCAGGAACATGGACGGTTACGGGGTCGCCATCGGGTTCATTGACAAGTACAGGAACAACAGGAACAGTGACCGGTCTAACAGCAGGAACGACGTATACATTTACGGTAACAGATGCTAACGGATGTACTTCAACGGCTTCTGCTAATGCCGTAGTTAATGCAATTCCATCCAATCCATCTATAAGTGGAACAACGACAACGTGTATTAATTCAACTACACAACTTTCTGGAACCGGTACACCTGCGGGAAGTAATCCTTGGACATCTTCCGATAATTTAATTGCTACCGTTTCAAATACAGGTTTAGTGACAGGTGTTCAATCAGGTTCTGTGAACATTACTTACACGGATAACAATGGCTGTTTTGCTACAACAAATGTTACAATTGATGATATTATCGATTGGGTGAATCTTCAATGGCCACCAAATGGCAGTATGTGTCAAAATGGAACATTTAACATTTATGGACAATTGTATAACACAGGTGCATCGAACACTATTGGAGCAGGTGTAGCAGCGAGTGGTGTAACGGTTGAATTTGGTTACAGTACAAGCAATTCCAATCCAAATACATGGACAAACTGGTCAACAGCTACTTTCAATCCAAGTGGAGGTGGAACGAATAATGATGAATATTCCGGAACCTTCAGTGGTTTAGCAGTTGGAACCTATTATTACACTTTCCGTTATCAAATCAACGGATGCGGTTGGCAATACGGAGGTTATAGTGCTGGAGGAGGAGATATTTGGGATGGAACTTCTTATGTGAGTGGCGTTTTGACCGTAAATCCCAACCCAAGTCCAACGATTACTGCTGGAAC
>CAZHPL010000321.1:787-3243 GCA_964534495.1 uncultured Lishizhenia sp. | reverse complement strand
AGGGCTTTATTACGTCATCCTAAATTGCTCTTGTTGGACGATTGTCCTTCAGCAGTTGATACGGAAACAGAGGAGATTATCTTGACAAATATCAACAAGGAAAGTGAAGATAGAACAACAATTGTGGTGAGTCATCGTGTATCAACAATACGCAATGCCAATCACATACTTGTATTGGAAAATGGAGAAATTATTGAAACAGGTACACATACGTCATTACTTGAAAAAAATGGATTGTATGCAGAGATGTATCATAAGCAATTAGCGGAAGAAAATAAATCAACGGATTAAATTGATATGACCACTTAATGTAAAACGCTGGTCCGTTGCCACTCGCTTGAATTCAATTTTATAAATGTACATTCCGTTTTGAACGTCTAAGCCTTCATTTCCTAAACTTCCATCCCACCCTGTTTTGGCATTGTAACTTTCAAATACCAATTCTCCCCATCGATTGAAAATAATTAAATGATAATTGTATGGGTCAAATCCTGAAGTGAAAATTGGCAGGAAAACTTCATTGAATCCATCTCCATCTGGCGTGAATGTATTGGGAATGTAATACACAGGTTGATCATCAAAATTCAATAATTCAGTTGTAGATGAAGAACAACCCAAGACGCTTGTTGCTGTCAAAGTGACTGCTGTTGTAGCAGATAAGTTGGTGTAAGAATGAGCCGGCGAAAATTCTTCAGACACTATTCCATCGCCAAATTGCCAAACAAAATTGGCTCCGTCAATGGAAGTATTAGTAAAATGCACTGTTTCATTGGATTGCGTCAACACATTTGGATTGTAGCTAAAAGAAGCAATCGGATTGGGATGGACACAGATATAACTATCTTTCGTTAGGGAACCCGCACAGCCACTTACATCTCCAGACATCGTTACATCGTAGCAAAGTGCTTGGCTTAACACAATGGATGTTTGATTTCCCGTAAAAGTCGAACCATTCACATTCCAACTAACATTTGCAACATTGGGTGTAGTGCATTGCAGACTAACTGTCAACGGCGAACAACCGGACAATTTATCTGCGATGAAATCTAAAACAGGTGTATTTTGAATGGTAATTTGTGCTGTCGCTTCATTACTAACACACCCATTTAAGGTTTGTGTAACGGTAACAGCTTCGGATTGAGCTGGATTGTAAGTAATTGTTGCATTCTGTGAAGTAGAATTCGACCACGAATAGATTCCCCCACTTAAAGTTGTCGTACTTGTCAAAGTAACGCTTTGACCTGGACAAATAGTGACATTATTCACACTGATTTGAGGAACTGGCAAGACGCTCACAAGTGAAGAAGCATTGGTAGTACAGCCATTCGCAGTATAACTGAGGGTATAAGATGATTGACTTTGGGGTGAAACATTGATACTTGAGCTTGTTTGTCCATTCGACCAATTATAAATTCCACCAGCAGGAGAAACGGTACAACTTAATGTGACCGATTGCCCAGAACATACTGAAACAGGACTTAAAGTCACTTGCGGATTTGCCGTCAAACTTACGAATGCAGATGCTGTAGACGAACATGCATTTAAGGTGTACGTCAATGAATAAGAGGTATTCGTTGTTGGGCTGACAGTTATGGACGAAGTCGTTTGATTGTTGGACCATAAATACGTACCTCCTGTACTACTTAAATGCGGTGTCAACGTTACGGAGTGATTTTGGCAAGTTGTAGTGTCATTCAATGAAACTTGAGGTGTCACATTAATAACTAATTGCAAAATCTGTTGATCGCAACCATTTGTTACTGTGTATGTTCCAGAACTGGTATACGTTTGATTATTAACTTGCCAAGTGTACGTGTCACAAGCTTGTATACTTGTAGTCGTTGCAACAGGTTGATTAATAGTTAAATTCAGTTCATCGATTGTACAACCATTATTGATCTGATAAACGCCAGAAGTTGTATAGGTTTGTCCATTCAAAGCCCATGTATAACTTCCACAAGTTGTTACGGGTGTGGAATTTACGGTTGGTGTTGTAATTTGAACGTTTGTATTCAAGGTTTGAACCGAACAACCATTTATCAATAAACTATTGGTATATGTTCCTGCCATTTGGGCTGTTGCAGCTGTACTCACAATTGGATTTTGTTGTGTTGAAACATAACTTTGAGGTCCTGTCCAAGAAAAGGAAAAAGTCGAAGCCGCATTTTGTGTAAACAACTTCAAGGTATCACCAGGGCAAATCGGGCTATTGTTAGAAACTGTTGGTGCATCTGCAAATACAGCGATTTCATCCATGAAAATTCCTTCATCGTTGCGATCAAAATTGGAAGCCGTAAAAGAAGTCATGTCGGCATTGAATTGAGCACAGCTTCCAGACGCTCTTCCAACAGAAATAACTTTGATAGCTAAAGAAGTTGTTCCCGCAGGAACCGAGTAGTTTAATGGGTTGGGTGCTTGGTATGCGCTGCATCCACTTGATGCACTTGCGGAACCTC
>CAZHPL010000321.1:0-777 GCA_964534495.1 uncultured Lishizhenia sp. | reverse complement strand
CTGTTCCTGACGTCCAAGCCCAACCAATATCTCCAAATCCACTAACATTTCCTAATGCTGTAAAAGCTCCACCATTTAAAGAAACTAAAAAAACAGCTCCTTCACGCGTATCCATTCCAGGTCCAGAACCCGTTCGAACTGCATGCGAAATTTGCAAGCTAACATTCGTTAAACCCGTCAAATTAATTGTGTTCATTGTTAAGGCCTTGCTTCCTCCCATGTGACCTACACGACAAGCATACGTACCAACTTTAGCTGTTTCATTTGAACGATTCCCACCTGTGTAGCCCCAATTTTCAGGACAAGTGGGTGTTGCATTTTCAAAACCTTGGTAGTAGACGCGAGTTTGACCGTTAAGTGAAAATCCACATAAAGTCATAAGTACAGCAGCAAAAAAGAATTTTAATTTCAAGTGTATTGCAAAATGCTGTGCAAAGGTCGACATAATTCTTGGTTTTTAATGTGACCAAAAGGTTAAATAAATGTGTGTTTTTGTATATATAATTGACTAAAAGTTAATTTTAGATTTTTTCAACTAAAGGAAAAATTGTAACTGTTTCTAATTTGTGTTTATTGACTTCGAAGTGCTATGTGGCAAAATTTAACCACAGAGAATCATAGAGGATTGGGTTTGCAAATACTTTGTGGTACTTGGTGGAAACTTTGAGCTGCTTTGTGGTTAATTTACACAAAGATATACGGAGAAATCAAAGAGGTGCATAGAGATTTTGGTTTTCAATCATCGAACTTGTTTATCAATTACCACATTTCAATTTT
>CAZHPL010000320.1:0-3268 GCA_964534495.1 uncultured Lishizhenia sp. | reverse complement strand
TCATCCTTCTTCCTTTTTTCAGGGTCGGGCTTTCCGCTTCAAGTCCTCGTTCGTACCTCACTGTGGGCTTTCTCGCTAGAATCCCTAACGCGGGTGAGCCAATTGAAAATGGAAAAAACTCTCCGCGTAACTCTGTTTAATTTAACCACAAAGAAACAAAGCTTTCACCAAGTAGCACAAAGTAAATAGCAAACAAGCCCTCTGTGATATCCCAGTGTAACTCTGTGTATTTAACCACAAAGTACCACAAAGCTTCCACCAAGTTCAACAAAGTAAATTCGAAAAAATCTCTCTGTGTAACTCTGTGATTTCTCCGTGTAACTCTGTGTTAGCTCCGTGTAACTCTGTGTCATTAACCATAAAGTACCTCCTCCCAGAAACTTCGATTTTATGAATTTCCAGCACTCACTAATTTTTTTGATAATTCCAGATAGCTTTCAATTGAAATTTTACCCAACAATTGGTTCAACTCGTCTTTTAGTTTTGATTTTTGTAGCTGCAATTTATTTTTCTGATTAATTCTCAACAAAAACAATAGGATTGCAATTAACATGGTTACATAACAAACAATTGCACCTGTCCCAATAATACTCAAAAACAGAGCAACTAAGGCAAACGTTATGTTCACATACCACTTTTGTTTAAAATGCGAAAACGCTATGTCATATGCAGTGATTGCATCAGTGATTTTTTTTATCTCCAAATCATTCATTTTCTTGAAGTTATTTAATATGAAACCAATCATATTGAATGTTTGCCACAAATTCCTTAGATATAGATTTTCCCATGTTAAAACGTAGCTTGGTTTTAAAATTACCTTTTAAAATCGGTGAAAAAGTCAGAATACATTCATTAGGAGCCAACTTCATGAGTTTTAATCCTGTTCCGCAACCAACGATAGGAAGTTTTTGTATTTTTTGCCAATGTTGGAAGCTATCCTTTGCCTCTAACACTATATCTAAGTGAAATTCGTTTCCAATATTTATCGCTTGGTCTTCTAAATTAGTAATCAAAACAGGCATGTGCTTATGAAGTTTCACATTTCTATCAAATTCAATTTGGATTTTTGATTCCTCACTTAACTTCAATTCTTGTTCACTTGAATAATAGAAATGTTCTTTTACTTCAGCTTTTTTGTCTTTAGTTCGTGATTCTGACCAATGTAAAATATCATTTACATAAATTGTTTTTTTTCTTGGACCAATGTAATAAATGTAATAATAAGCATAATTGAAATCGACTCTTGAATCAAAAAAATCAAGATATGCTTTTGCTCGAAAAGAAGTGTCTAAAACTTTAGGAAAAGGCAAATCCTTTTGTTTAGCTTGCTTGTTATTATCTTGACAACTTATAAAAATCGCAGCTAACGAGAAAAGTACAATATAATTTTTTTTGAGTTGAATCACTTGTTTACAAATTCATTAAATAGGTCTTGTTGGTCAAAACTAAATGCCATGGCACGTGTATGGAACAAATAAATATCTTGTTGTTTTTGAACAAGATATGGTGTTGTATTGAATAACACTTCTCCGATAATTTGTTCCATTTCTTTTGCAGCTAATTGCGCTTCAGTTTCATTTGAATAATGCCATTGTTCAATGATGCCGTCGCTTAACATCCTTGTTTTTGAGTCAACTTGCTTAAAATGATAATAGTAAGCCCAAATGTTCTTCGATTTTGAAACCAATTCCATAGCATTTTCGTGTTGATTCTTATGGTTTTTCAAGTAATTTCCAAGTGAAGTATTTGAAAAATCCAAGTTGTAAAAGGGTAGATTTTGGAAAAAATGAACATCACTTGGCTTTAAACCGTAAGCGTTTAATTGGTTTACTCGCGCAGTATCATTTACCCAATCTTTCTTCATGAGTGAGTTCGCATACGCCACAAAAATGTCCGAAGGCGGCATGAAACTTTGAGTGTCTTTTACAGAGCTACAATTCGCAAACACCAACAATGAAAGAACTAAAACAATTGCTTTAATAGAGATTGGATGAAGTCTTCTCATATTAGAATTGAAGTATCGATAGGACAATTAAAAAAGTTTAGATTTAAAACTTCAATCGCTCTATTCGTTCCGTTTGTGCAGCTAAACTGCTTTTATATTCAGCTTTAATCGAATCAACTAATTCTTTTACACTTTCAACTTTTTCAATACCTGCAACACCATGTCCTGCCGACCAAATGTCTTTCCAAGCTTTGCTGTTTGAAGCGGTAAGTTGAGAGAAATCCTCTTCTTTTTTCTCGGACAAATTGAGTCCTGCTTTTTCAATGCTTGGTCGCAAAAAGTTCGCATTAACTCCCGAAACTCCATCCGTATACATAATGTCGTCTATTCCAGAGTGAATAATCATATCGCGGTAGTCATTTGCTGCCATGCTTTCTAGCGTTGCAATGAAGCGTGTTCCCATGTATGCAAAATCAGCCCCAATGGTTTCTGCGGCAAGCACATCTTTTCCGGAATTTAATGAACCAGCTAAAATCAAAGCTCCGTCCCAAAACGAACGAAACTCTGCAAACAAAGCAAAAGGATTGGCTGTGCCAGCGTGTCCACCTGCACCAGCTGAAACGGCAATGATTCCATCCACACCTGCTTCAATCGCTTTTTCAGCATGTCGTTTTTTGATAACATCGTGAAAAACCAATCCACCATAACTGTGTACGGCGTCAACCACATCTTTAACTGCTCCGAGTGAAGTTATAATTAATGGAACTTTGTATTTAACGCATAATTGTAAATCAGGAATAAGTCTGGGATTTGTTTTGTTGACAATTAAATTGACACCAAAAGGAGCAGGTTCTTTTCCCGTTTCATTTTTGAATTGTTCCAAGGCAGTTGTGACTTCAATCAACATTTGTTCGAAATCTTCAGCTGTTCGACCATTCAAGGAAGGAAAGGTTCCAAGTATTCCATTTTTACAGCATTCAATCACCAATTTTGTTCCCGAAACCAAAAACATCGGAGAAACAATAATGGGTAAATCCAGTTTCGATTTTAGCGTTTCTGTAGTCATTTTGAAATTATTTCTCTAAAAATAGTCAATTTTTAAAACCATAACTCCATCCACACTGCGAAATGATCGGATAAATCCATGTGAGAATCGCACCACTTTCTTGTATAGCGTTTAATTTTTGCTTAATTTCAACCTGCTTGATAATTAAACCACCAAGCATATAAGTTTTACCACTTCTACACTTACAACCCCATAGAAAGCATTTATATCCTTCTTCAATAAGATTAGATGTTTTTTGTGTAATAAGTTCTTGATGA
>CAZHPL010000319.1:2875-3275 GCA_964534495.1 uncultured Lishizhenia sp. | reverse complement strand
GATGGATTTGATGGAGAAAATTGCTCGTAAACACAATTTCAGAGTGTTATTACACGAAAAACCTTTTGCTGGCGTGAACGGTTCAGGTAAACACAATAACTGGTCATTGAGTACGAACACGGGAGTGAATTTATTGGCACCAGGAAAAAATCCTAAATCCAACTTACAATTCTTGACCTTTTTCGTGAATACCATTGCTGCGATTCATGAAAATGCAGATTTATTACGTGCTGCAATCGCATCAGCAGGAAATGATCACCGTTTGGGAGCAAATGAAGCGCCACCGCTCGGGGCGCTTGGACCAATGCCGCCAGTGATTCCACACATGTAGGCAGTACTTAATCTACGGTCGCTGGGCCGTTAGCAACGCTTGCGCCGAACTCTTTGAGCCAGGCCACAG
>CAZHPL010000319.1:0-2865 GCA_964534495.1 uncultured Lishizhenia sp. | reverse complement strand
AAATGATCACCGTTTGGGAGCAAATGAAGCGCCACCTGCAATTATATCTGCTTTTATCGGAACACAATTGTCGGGATTGTTAGATGATTTAGAAAAAAACATCAAAGCAGGTAAAATGACACCTCAAGACAAAACGGAGTTGAAATTAAACATCGGGAAAATCCCTCAAATTTTATTGGATAATACCGATAGAAACAGAACTTCTCCATTTGCTTTCACAGGAAATAAATTCGAGTTCAGAGCGGTTGGTTCTTCAGCCAATTGTGGTTCAGCAATGATCGTTTTGAATACAATTATGGCAAAACAGTTGAAAGAATTCAAGAAATCTGTTGATGCTCGTATTGAAAAAGGAGATGGTAAAGACGAAGCGATTTTGAAAGAACTTCAATTGTTGATTACGAAGTCGAAAAAAATCCGTTTTGAAGGAAATGGATACGGTGACGAATGGGTAGTTGAAGCTGAAAAAAGAGGTTTGGCAAACTTGAAAGATACGCCGCGAGCATTGAAAGTTTGGCATGATAAAAAAGTGGCTGCTTTGTTTGAAGAAATGAATGTTCTTTCAGCAAGAGAATTGGAAGCACGTTGCGATATCGATTTCGAAAATTACATTTTGAAAATTCAAATTGAATCTCGTTTGATGGGAGATATGACGCAAAACTACTTTATTCCTGCAACAATTGAATATCAAAATAAATTGATTCAAAATGTACAAGGGTTGATGAGTGTTTTGGGTGAAAAAGCAGGAAAAGCTGCAGCTGCTGCACAACTAGCATTAATCGAAGAGATTTCTTTACACATAAACAAAATGAAAGCTGCTTCAGATGCGATGTTAGAAGATCGAAAAATTGCAAATAACATCGAAAATGTTGAAGAAAAAGCTTTAGCATATTGTGATAAAGTGAAAGCTCACTTTGATGAAATTCGCTACCACGCTGATAAATTAGAGCTTTTGGTAGATGACGAATTGTGGCCGTTACCAAAATTCAGAGAATTATTGTTCACAAGATAATTTGGTAATAGTTATGCGAAGGCGCGTGTCAGAAATGGCACGCGTTTTTTTTGCTTTAAACACAGAATTTCAGATTGTTATATAGCAAGAATCCAAGTAAATAAGGATTCGTAGAGATTTTTGTTTTGCTTTGTTTTCAAAATAAAGGTTTCATTTTCATCCTTTACTTGATGTTTAATCGGTTCAAATTCAGTGAAAAAGTGCTTAGTTGCTGAAAATCCTGGCAACATTTCAAGTACTGCTGCTTTCCATCCTGCGTTTTCAATGCGTGTTAATTCATTCAAATCGCCCAATATCAAACTTTGATTATTAGTTGTCGTGATAAATGCCGTTTCGTGTTCGGTGCTCAAATAAATTTGTGTTGGGCTTTCCTGATGAAAATATAATTTGTTTGTACCAAGGTCAAAATACCTTTCATTTGAAATGAGCTTTTTATTTGCCAAATCAACCAATTGTTGAAGGAAAGGTTTAGCATCAGTAGGTGAATTAAAGCTTAACAATACATCAAGTTTGGGAATTCCTGGAACAGAATCATTATCAGTAAATTCAAATCCTTCATAATTCAGAGAAATTCTGCTAATGTGTTCCAAATGACATTTATTGAGATAAGGAACTTTTTTAAGTTGTGACTGCAAAGATTTTCCTTCAAACGCACCAGAATAATGAAAACCACTTGGTTTTAAAACAGTATATTTTTTCTTGCTTTTCCCCGTTGTTGTCACATAAATACCATTCTTTTTGAAGCGAATTTTTTGAATTTGTTTCGTTCCATTTTCAAAAGAATACCGTATTATATCTTCTGAAACAAGTTGAATTTCTTTGGTTTGGCTCTTTAATTCTTGGATGAATTCTAGAATAGCATTTTTGTTTTCAGAGAAATAAATGAAAGACTCATCTTGAATAACATATAGATTATTCCATTTTAGTTTCGTTTTTAGTATTGGGTTTGCAGCAGCCATTCGGATAATCATGACAGGTGTTTCGGCTTCAATTTCAAAGATTTCAATCGCTTCAATCGGATTAATATTCAACTTTTCCAAGTCTGAATCCTCTTGACTGTTTTCTATTTTAGCTAAAAGTGCATCAAATAAGGGTTGATTTTTCACTTCAAATAGCAAGTTAAAAACAGCTTTTTTTAGTAAACGACTTGTTTCAATTCGCGTGTAAGTTTGGGTACTTTTTGTAAGGGTAATGTTTTCTTTTGTAGCTGATTTTTTTGCAGAACGTGTAAGTGTTATTATCAATACAAAAACGAATAAACCTATTGTAATAATTGCAAATTTTTCCCGGAAAGCTTTCATGGTTGCTAAATTACGTCAAACAGAATTCATACTTTTGAATATGAAGCAAATTATTCGATTTATTTTTAAACTGACAGGTTGGAAAATTGATGAACGCAGTCCGGAGGGAATTGATAAATGCGTAATTGTTGTGGGGCCTCACACTTCTAATTGGGATTTTGTAATTGGTAAAATGGCCTTTATTACGTATGGTGTAAAAGCAAAATTTTTCATTAAAAAAGAATTGTTTTTTCCTCCGCTTGGTTGGATTTTGAAGGCAATGGGCGGAATTCCAGTTGATCGCAAACAACGAACTAATTTGACTGAAACAGCGGTTGATTATTTTAAGAATAACGAAACGATGTATATGGTTTTTACACCTGAAGGCACTCGTAGTTATAATCCAGATTGGAAAAAAGGATTTTATTACATTGCTCAAAAAGCCAATGTTCCTATTTACATTTGCTATATGGATTACGAACGAAAAATAGGCGGCTTTCATAGTATTTTCTATCCAACTGGTAATGTTGATGAGGACATTAAATACATAAAAGGAATCTTAAGCGAGTACAAAGG
>CAZHPL010000318.1:0-3277 GCA_964534495.1 uncultured Lishizhenia sp. | reverse complement strand
AAAAACGGTAGTATTAACTGGAAAAGACGGAGGAAAATTAGCTGCAATGGCCGATTTGGAAATCAGAGCTCCTTACAGTCAATATGCAGACCGAGCACAGGAAATCCATATTAAAGTAATCCACAACTTGATTTTGGGAATTGAGAAAGAACTGTTCGGCTAAAGCTTAACGATTCCGTTCAACAAGTTTTCTGCAATAGAACGTTTACTTTTCATCAAAGCTTGCGAAGTATACGTCACAAATTGAACCGTTGCATCTGTTGTTGTATAATAGTATCCTAAATAGGAAAACTTAATTCCTTTCATCGTTCCATCCATTTGCATGCAAAGCACTCGAATACCGTTCACTGTTCGATATTCTTCACTAACCACTTTCAAATCTGGAGCTGCCTCACGTGCATTATCCAAAGCAATTTCACGAAGTTCCTCCAACGGGATTTCAATCTTCTCGGTGATAATCATACTGTAAAAGTCTTCCGTTTTACATGATAATTTATATTCAGATGCTTCTGTAGGATCCCCTTTTTTAAAACTCCAAACTTTAGGATCCAACCAAAAACCCACATTAATTTTGTTGCTTTTCAATAAGAAAGTTGCAGCTGCTTGTTTTTTAAATGCAACTGGATTTTCTGAAATTTGTTTGGTCGACTCTTCCACATGAGACAGTGTATATTTCCAAGTGCCGTCATTATTGAGAAGGACTTCATCTCCATTTTCTGTAACTGCCTTTATTTGGGCATTTGAAAACAGCGAACTAAAAAGTAGAAAAGTCAAGTAGGTTAATTGTTTCATTCTGCTTGTATTTGAGTAAGATTCAACTTAGAATTTTTACGTCCGTAACTAAAATAAATCACCAAGCCAATCAGTAACCAAATAACAAAGGCTACCCAGTTTCTTAATTCCACTTGGCTCATCATGTATAAACAAGAAAGTAGTCCCAATAAAGGAATCAGTGATAAATTTTGGCGAATTGTCGCAAAAGTGATGAAAAACGTAAACAGGATAAAAATCCATGTTGGGATTTTGTGTGCGAAAAGACCAAATCCACTGTTATAAAAACGATTTTGGGCAACGCCAATTTGATGTAAACCCACTTCAATTTTCATCGCTGGACCTTGATTGAAATACGCCTCTAACTGTTGGTCAAATACTTTGAATCCTTTTTCGTCATACCCCAACATAAAATCCGTAAGTTTCTTTTTTGTCGGTTCGTCTAGTTCGGCAATCGTTTTAGTTTTCATGCGTGGAGCAACATTTTCCAAAGCATCTTGCAAATCGATTTTCGGTTCTTGTTCAAAATACGCCAACAGATCAGAACCAACTCGATTCAATCCTACGACATCTGTCTTTTTTATTTCGGCTTTTAATGCTGTTGCCTCTTTTTCGGACAAATCAACAATCAAATCTTTGGTTTCTTTTAATTGCGATTTATTGGTTAGGAAATCTATTGTTTCATTTTTGAATTTCGTAAAGGCTAAAACCAACGATCCTACTAATAATACAGGAAGCACAAACTTCCCGTTGACATACGGTGTTTTGAATTTCCCGCGCGGAACATCTGTTTTATTTTGCAATACCAAAACGCCACCACACACCAATACAAAAGCAAACAAAGTTCCAATGCTACATAAATCTGTTACCATCGTCAGGTTCATGAATAAGGCCGGCACAGCAACCACAAATCCAACCACAATTGTTGAAAAAGATGGCGTTTTATATTTCGGGTGAACTTTTGAGAATTTCTTTGGTAGCAAACCATCTCGACTCATGCTCATCCAAATCCGCGGCTGTCCCATTTGAAAAACCAATAAAACAGAAGCCATAGCAATAACCGCGCTCACCGCAATAATTCCCGACATCCATTTCAGATTGATTTCTCGGAATACAAATGCTAATGGGTCGCCTACGGCCAAGAGTTTATAGCTGACAAGACCTGTCAAAATCAATGAAATAATAACATATAAAACAGTACAAATAATGATAGCCCACATCATACCACGCGGTAAATCACGTTGAGGATTTTCACATTCTTCAGCTGTTGTTGAAATTGCATCGAAACCAATATAGGCAAAGAAAACAGCAGAAACTCCTTTCAATATTCCACCAATCCCATTCGGAGCAAAAGGACTCCAATTTTTCGGATCCACATAAAAAACGCCTACCGCAATCACTAATAATATAATCGCCAATTTAACCACAACCATTGCATTTGAAGCGTTTCGACTTTCTTTTATCCCGCGATAAACCAACCATGTAATCAATACTATAATCACTAAAGCCGGCAAATCGAAAATCAAATGCAAACCTCCCAAAGTAGGTGCCTGCGTCCATGCTTGATATGCTGCTTGAAGTCCAGTATCTAAATTCTCAAACAATTTTCCACCGTGCATCAAAGCACTCGCCTCTGTGAATCCATTGTGCGCCGTAACGTAATCCGTCTGAATCCATTGCGGAAAATGAACACCCAATCCTTCCAACATTCCCGTAAAATAATCACTCCACGAAATGGCAACTGTAATGTTTCCAATTGCATATTCCATGATGAGTGACCAACCAATAATCCAAGCCACTATCTCACCAAAAGCAACGTAGGAATACGTGTAGGCAGACCCAGCAACAGGAACCATTGAAGCAAATTCAGCATATGCAAACGCTGCGAATCCACAAGCAATAGCTGTAAACAAAAACAAGAAAATCACAGCAGGACCTCCGTTTGAACTAGCTTCACCAATCGTGCTAAAAATACCTGCCCCAATGATGGCTGCAATTCCAAAAGCCGCTAAATCGCGCACTTTTAAATGCTTTCCTAAACCATCATGATGTCCGTCTGATTCGTTTTTCGCAACCTGTGCAAGTATGTCGTTTACGTTTTTCTTTCTAAAAAGTGTTTTAAAACTCATGTCAGTTGAATGAAAAGTAAAAATAGTTTAAAAATGTTAATTCCGGACGATTCAACGTCAATCCATGAAAAAGACATCTGATTCGAAGAATTATTCGCTTTGAAATGAACCGCTTTCAGCTTCGACTGTTAACTTTGTCAGGATGAATAAATCGATTGAAATTAAAGGCGCTCGTGTACACAATCTAAAAAATTTGAGTGTACAAATTCCACATGGAAAGTTAATCGTAATTACCGGCGTGTCTGGCTCTGGAAAATCAAGCCTAGCTTTTGATACTATTTATGCTGAAGGTCAACGACGTTTTATTGAAAGCATGTCTTCATACGCCCGTCAATTTCTAGGAAAATTAAATAAACCTGAAACGGATTATATTAAGG
>CAZHPL010000317.1:0-3280 GCA_964534495.1 uncultured Lishizhenia sp. | reverse complement strand
GTTCACTGAGGATAATTCAATAAAATTAATCTCTTCGTTTTCTTCTTTACTTTCTTCGTGTGTTCTTCGAGAACTCTGCGGTTAATACCTTTTACCACAAAGCGAACAAAGCTTTTCTCAATGTTCACCGAGTACAATTAATTCAATCCCTTCTTTTTCTTCTTTGTTTTCTTAGTGCATTCTTCGAGAACTCTGTGGTTAAGACTTTTATCAAAAGAAAACAACGTATTTAACTAATGCTACTTTACACAAAAAAGGCCGAATCTAAATTTAGATCCGACCTTTAATAATTGCTTATGTTTTATTGAAGATTAATCTGCTTGTCTTTATCGTGCTTCACTTTATAACCGAATTCAATTGTTTTACTTTCTTTCGGTTTTACGTTCACAATCCATTCAATCAATCCTGTTGTTTCATCTAGTTTTCCTTTGCCTGGGTTGATGTTTTCAATGATAATATCACCATTTTGTGTAATTGGAATTTGATCCTGAACATACAATTCGATGTTGCTTGATTTCAAGTTACGAACCTCAATGGAATAGTTAAATGTACGCTCTCTTTTTTCAGCTACGATTTTATCTTTCAAATCCTTTTTCAATAACGTTCGTTTCACAACAATATTCGGGTCTTTTCCTAAGGATAAGTTCAAGGTATCATCCATTGAAGTTGGATCGATGTATGTTTCACCAATGTACGTTCCTTCGAAGAAAATATTTGCCTTTGCAGGAACCAATTGTAATTCATCCATTTTTGTCATTTGAGCAACTAAATACACACTTGCATCCATTTTAGGCACAGCATAATATCTGAATTTTGTGTCCAAATCGGTTTGTTTTACAAAAACAATATGCATTTCATTGTTTGACTTGATGGTATAAGGTAAATCAATTTTAAATTCAGCTGAAATCAAGTGATTTACAACCGTTGTAAACTCGTCTGCTGTTAAGGCTGGTTTATCCGCCATCGCAGGAGCAAATGAATATCCCATGTTAAAAGCAGGCGTTCCTCCTGAAATAGTTGCTGCATTTGTAACTGATAAATTTTCTTTACGCTTTGCATTATCCAATTCATACGCTCTGTATTGAACGTAGTCTAAATACCAAGGAGATAATTCAGGTTTTGTTTTGTTGGCATACGGATTATTCGTTGAAATACTCAATTTCACTTCATTCCAGTCAATCCCTGTGTTTTGATACACTTGCGCTTTATAAGTTAAATTGATTTTACCTGAAGAAGCTTCACTTCTCAAATCGTAAAGTGGTGTCCAACCAGCATTTGAAACCAAATAAGAAATGGTCATTTTCCCACTTACAGCTTCATTTGCCTGTAAGGTTACGATCACACGTGGAATCGGTTGTTTGCTCTGCTCTAAATCGTAATACTCACCATTTTGATACGCTTCAAGTGCCGCATAGCGTTCCTGCATAATCGCCAATTTGTCATTTTTATCCTGCAACTTCTTGTTCAAAGCCAGCTTTTTCTTATTGATTTCGTTCATTTTCAAACCGTAATATTCAACAGCGTTTTTCAAGAAGTTCAAAGAATCACTCACTCTCCCCTGCCCTCTCATGGAACCATTGTTGGCAATCATTGCTTTTGTTTTCTCCAAAATATCAAGCTCGTCTTGAATCTCCTGAATATCATAATTCATCCATTTAATTGAATCACCCAATTGCTTGATTTCTTTTGATATTTTCAATGGAATGCCATCAGGATTAACAGGCTCTGGTTTTGGATAATACAAGGAATATCGGCTGTCTAGAATTACGACACTGCCCATCGCTTTCACTTGAATACTTTTGGCATCGATATAGGCACTGATTCCCTCAATAATCACTTCCGTTACGCCCGGTTTAACCGTAAATGAAGCTTTATGGCTCAATTGTGCGCCTTGTGAATATACAATCACATCTGTCAAATTGCCTTTTACAATTTCTTTTTCTCCCGCAAAGACATTAACCGATAGCGCCAACATCAATACTACATACAAGGTTTTCATAATCGTTGTTTTTTTTAAAGGGATACATCCTTCATAAATAAAGGTTCAAAAGTAATAGGTATTTTTTTCGAAATAAATAATAATGGAAACAATGACTCTTTTACCAAACAATTAACGAATAAGGCTTGAAGCATTTATTTTCTTTAATTTAGTAGCATGAAATTTAAAGATTATCCCATTCGTGAATCCATTAAAAAACAATTGGAGGAAATGGGAATTAAACGCCCGACGGATATACAACATCGCTCCATTAAACACATTCTAAATGGTGAAGATGTTATGGCAGTTGCCCCAACAGGAACGGGAAAAACAGCTGCTTTTGTCATTCCACTTTTGCATTATATTATTGGTAAAAAACGAGGTAAATATAAAGGCGTGCGTGTTATGGTAATGGTACCAACTCGTGAGCTTGCGAAACAAATAGCGGGTGTATTTGCAGAAATCGGCAAATTGACGGACGTAACAAGCCTTGGACTTTATGGTGGAATCGAGCAAGACAAACAAATTCAGACCTTGAAAAAAGGATTGGATGTACTCATCGCCACTCCAGGCAGAATGTTTGATTTAATGGCGCAAGGTCATGTGGATATCTCTGGTTTGGAAGTTTTGGTTTTAGATGAAGCCGATTTAATGCTGGATTTAGGTTTCAATAAAGACATAAAAGATGTACTCAAACGCATACCTTCAAGACGTCAAACATTATTTTTTACAGCGACCATTTCAAAAAAAATAAAATCGTTGGCTTACGACACTGTGAAAAATCCTATTCGAATTCATGTTTCTCCTAAAAATCCAGTATCCAAAAATGTGGCGCATGCTGTTGCTTTTGTTGATATGGACGATAAGCGTTTTTTCTTGGAAAATGTTTTGAAGGAATTTCCCGAAAATAAATTTATTGTTTTTGCCAGAACAAAAGTGCGCGTCGAACGTGTTGTTGCTGCGATGAAACGAGTAGATGTTGAAACGGAAGCATTGCATGGCGGAATGGAACAAAACGAGAGATTTGCTATATTGGAACGTTTCAGAACCGGGGAAAATAAAGTACTCATCACAACCGATGTGGCTTGTCGCGGAATTGATATTCCTAATATGGATTATGTTATCAACTACGATTTACCTGATAATCCAGAAAATTACGTGCATCGTTGTGGTAGAACGGGGCGTGGAAACAGTAAAGGTCAAGCCTTATCATTTTGTGCGGAACAAGGGGGCGGGCGCCTGCGCCGAGTCCCGTACCGCCAATCTGCAATGTATTACTGGCTTTTGATTTGGCCAACGCCT
>CAZHPL010000316.1:0-3283 GCA_964534495.1 uncultured Lishizhenia sp. | reverse complement strand
GAAGACGTTCCTTCGCAGCTAAAAAACTGGCACGACAAATACGAATTGGGCATATTTTCCTCAGGTTCAGTTGAGGCGCAACAACTCATCTTTGGATACAGCGAAGCAGGTGATTTGAGTCAGTATTTTGATTATTTTTTCGACACAAACACGGGTCAAAAACGCGATTGGGAAACGTATCAACGCATTGCAGCCCGAACACATTTGCCAGCCAATAAAATCTTGTTTTTATCTGACGTTGTAGCAGAGTTAGAAGCAGCTCAAAAAGCGGGGATGTTGACCATTCAATTGGTACGTCCCGGAACTGAAGCTGGATGGGATACCATAGCTAACGACTTTAACGAAGTTGAAAAACTCATTTATTAATTTGGATTTTCGATATTAAATTGATAGTGATTTATTATCGAATTACCGGCAGTCCCTCTTCGTTTCTATATTTTAATGTAATGTTTTTCAAGTAGTTTTCACGCCAAGTTTGTGCTGCAAGACGATTCAATACTTCCATTTGAGGATTGTCATCTGTAATCACGGGAACGTCATTCAAACTTAACTTTTTGAGATCAATAAAATGCTCTTGAACGAAATATGTTTTGCCTTTGTAGGCCACCGTTATCGTTGCTTTATCCCAAGCAGGTTCTTTGAAATAAGCGATAAAAAGGGTGTTGCGACTTGCCTCTCCTCCACTTTCAGTTGTTGCAAAAAGTTGAACTTTAAATCCACAAGACAACAAAGTTTTTAATAACGCTCGACTTGATTTACCTTTTTCTCCCTTTAAGAATCCATTAAAATTAATGACTAAAATCCCGTCTTTTTTCAAGCAACGTTTTGTTTCTTCAAAGGCCTCTTTACTCAAAACATGTGAAGGCGCAATTTCACCGCTAAAAATATCCATCGAAATCACATCAAATTGCTCCTGACATTGATTCAAATAATGTCGAGCATCATCTGCAAACGTTTCAATATCAATACTTAAATTGAAAAATTCCTTTGCTAAATCAATCACTTTTTCATCCAAATCAACAGCTTTTACTTGATGTCCGCACCAATTTGCCACTTGATTTGCAAGCACTCCTCCACCTAAACCCAAAATCAGTGTTTTAGATCCTTTCGGCTTAATACTTGCGATAGAAGTCATGTAGTTGGCGTAACTCCAAAGTGAATTAAATCGGCTCGCATTTACCCACGTTTGCCCCATGCGATTGATCAATAACAATCGGTCTTTTTCTGCTGGATTGGTTTGCGACGGCTGTTCTAAAACCAATAATTGACCGTTCAATCCTTCTGAAAAATGCAATACATTTAGTTGATTACTTTGCTTTTCCTTTTCCAACAAATTAAAACCAATCACAACTAATAAGGGGATCACAAAAGCGTACTTTTTAATGCCCGAAAAATGAGAAGGTGTTAAAAATAAAAGAAAGGAAAGTAGAGCAACAGCAATAATAAACGTAGTAATGATGCCGAATTGTGGCAACAAGAAAGTCCCTGTGATAAGTGCAGAAAAAACACCTCCGAATGTAGATGTGCTAAACAAATTTCCTGTAGAGGACTTTTCGCCGTGAATATCCACCAAAATAGGTGTTGTTGCTCCCAAGAAAATGGTTGGTATTAATAAAGAAAATAAGCAAAGAATTCCTGAAAAAGTAATTTCAGACAGGCCATTTTCTGCTCTTGAAAAGTAAATCAAAATTACAGTTCCAATTGCCAATGAAATCGCACTAAAAGAAAATAAAGGAAACAAATAATAAGACTTATTAGCAAGACTGCAAATTTTTGCTCCAAGAAAATACCCCACTGCTAAACCGCCAAATGACAAAGCAATCAAAACAGCCCATGTATCGAGTGAATTTCCAATAATGGGCGTAAGTGCATGTGGTACGGTTAACTCTAAAAGCATCACTAGAAAACCCTCCAAAAAAGCAAGTATATACAGGTTACTTCTGCTCATAACCCACTTTTTTGAAGAATAACAACAATGCGCCAAGCAATTGTAAAATACCGAAAGCACTAATCGTAACTTGAACACCAAGAGCAGGAACCAAATAAAAAACAGTCAGTAAAGCCATTACAACACCTGCCAAAGTTCCCAATCCATAAAGGATTCCACTCACTTTTCCTTGTTGCTCTTGCGGACTTAATTGAGCTAAAAGTGGAGAAATTTGTCCCATGAAAAAAAGGGGCAAAAACAGCATGGCAAAACCACCCATTAAAGCACTACTTTGAACAGACATGCCATAAGTCTGAGGAAGTACAACTTTTGCAATGTAGGGACTTGCCAATATCAATAAGCCAGAAACAAAAAAGGAAAGTTGTAAACGTTGTTTTATTTTCGAAGATTCAACTTTTGCTCCGAAACGATAACCTAAGGCAAGCGCGAGTAATGTGATGGTGAGTATGGCCGTCCAAATGGCTATTCCTGCTCCTAAATAGGGCGTATACAATCGACTACTGATTATTTCGAAAGCAAGAAGGTTACTGCCTTCAATACATGCCAAAATATAAATGAGTTTTCCAGCGCTCATGGCTGTAAACTTAATGAAAATTAAGGTTTAGCTTCCGTTTTTTCTTCGGATTCTTCAAGGATGGGTTTTGGAACTACGTAAACTTTAAAGCGTAGTTTTTCACGTTTACGACGTGTGTTGGTATCAAAATAAATGACTCTATCTTGAAAAAAGTACTTTCCGTTCGTATCAAAAGTTAATTCGATTTTACCTTTTTGACCCGGTTCGATGGGCTTTTTGGGAAGTTTGATTTCTGTGCAGGTACATTCTGCTTCAAACGAATAAATTTCAAGTGGTATATCACCTGAATTTTTTATTTCATAAATGTAATGTAAGGTAGTGCCTTCATTAACTTTCGGGAATTTTACCGTTGCGTATTTAGCACTAAAAACCGCCCATTGACTGAAGCCAAGGGCGGTTGAAAATAGAAATGAGATTAGGATTACTCCTCTCATAATTAATTATTTGATGGTCCTGATTTTTCCGCAGGAGGAACTGTAGCTGGTGCTGGACCAACTGTTCCTTTAATGCGAAGCACAATAGTTGGCTCGTTCACTGCGTTTGAAGTAATCGTTACACTCTTGTTGATTTCTCCCGGTCTTTTTGTGTCGTATCTTACTTTGATTACACCTGATTTCCCAGCCAAAATATCTTCTTTCGTCCATTCAGGAACGGTACATCCACAAGATCCTTTTGCATTCAAAATTTTAAGTGTATCTGTTCCTGTGTTTGTAAAGATAAATTCACAATAAGGATTTCCATCGTATTCAATTTCACCATAA
>CAZHPL010000315.1:0-3334 GCA_964534495.1 uncultured Lishizhenia sp. | reverse complement strand
GTGGGGTTAAACGATGTAAGTGATACTAAAATCAACGTTTTTCCCAATCCAGTAGATAAAGGATTAGTAACATTTTCATTGAATAAAGCGACTATGGTTCAAGTACTAAATTCAAATGGAACTGTTTTAGATGAATATAAATTAGATAAAGGTCAAACACAAGTTGATTTAGATGTTTCTAACTATCCAGCTGGTGTTTATTTTTTCAAAGTAATGGATCACAAAAAAACATTTGTAGAGAAATTTGTAGTTGCACATTAAGAGTTTATTGTCAATAACTTAATTTAGGTTTCAAGTAAGTAGATTAATTAAATTGTGTAAATTCGCCCGACTTAAATCTTATCAAATGAAAAAACAATTACTCAAATTCTCAGGTTTAGTTGCCGCTTTAATTTTATCAGCAAGTGCAATTGGCCAAACGAATGGAACGTTAACTTTCACTTTTACTACGATTGCTCATTCAGGTTATCAAAGTACAAAAAATGTATTGGCTGTTTGGATTCAAACGAGTTCAGGTGGTTTCGTTAAAACATTTTATCGTTATGCAGGAAGTGGAACAAATGACCATTTACCAACTTGGGCAGTGAATTCAGGTGGTTCTGCTAGCAACTGTCTTTCTGCAAGCTGTAACAAAGTCGGAGCTACTACAGGTGCAACTTTGTCAGGAGCGACAACTAAAACAGTAACTTGGGATGGTAAAGATGCAGCAGGAAACTTAGTTGCTGACGGTACTTATAAAGTAACAATCCAAGAAACGTGGGATCATGGTACTTCTGGTACAACTACTCGTTCATTTACTTTTACAAAAGGCACAAGTGCTGATACGCAAACACCAACAACGGATGCTAATTTCACAGGTATCAGTTTGAACTGGCAACCGTCTTCAGCTGGAGTTGAAGAAAATACGTCAATCATTTCTTCAGTTTTCCCAAATCCAAGTGCTGATGGAATTTTCAATGTTACTTTTGAACAAGCTTCAGCAATCAAAGTAATTGATATGATGGGGAAAGAAGTAGCTTCAATGGAAGTGAAAAACAATGAAACTTCTAAAGTTGTTGATTTAACAGCTGTATCAAACGGAAATTATGTTTTGCAAATCTTTAATGGAGCAAACGTAAAAGAACATAAAATTATGATTAACAAAAAGTAATTTTTACTCATTATTTTTGAAAGACTGTCTCATCGGCAGTCTTTTTTTTTATCTTCAAGTTTTCAAACCGATTATGCAAAAAACACTTCTTACCGTATTTTTTTCGTTCTTGATATTTATTTCTCAAGCACAAACCAAAGCAGAATTAAATGAAAAAGCTGCTTATAGTTACCAATCTTCCAATTTTCAAGAAGCATTACGTTTATTTTCAAAAATCATTGAATTATTCCCTAATGATTCAATGGCCTATTTTGATCGTGGAATGACCAAAGAAATGTTGCGTGATTATCCAGGAGCTATTGAAGATTATACGTCCCAACTTAAAATTGACAATTCTTTTGTGGACGCGTATTTTCTTCGTGGCTTACTTCGTCAAAAAACAGGCGATAAATCAGGAGCAAAAGAAGATTTGGAAGAGGTATTGAAAATAGAATACGATAATGCCGATGCACATTACTTTCTAGGCAAAATGTGTTTTGAGGATTTCAACTATAAAAAAGCTTTAAAGTTCTATAATGAAACAATTAAGATCAATTCAGAACATTCAGAAGCTTATGCGGATATTGCAATAACGAACATTTACCTTGGGAAAAAAGCAAAGTCCATCAAACCTATTCAAAATGCAATCAAATTTGATTCATTGAATTATCGTGCTTATTTGGTGGATGGATGGTTAAAAGCAGAAAACAAACAACCTAAAGATGCACTTCTATCGTTTTGGAAATCGATTGATTTGAATCCATTTCAAGATTTGAAATACCCAGATTACCCCAAAGCAAAACACAAAAGTGATATTTTATCACAATCATTTGACGATTTACGTCTTACAGTGAAAAGGTCAAATTTGAATGAAACATCAAAGTTAGGCTTGCTCGCCATATTAATTGGTCAACCACAAAAAGCTTACGATATTTTTCAAACGGTTTTAAAAGAAGATCCTAATTTTGATTTAGCGCTTTATGGACTTTCCATTTATGCGTCAAATCAAAAAGATTATACTAATGCGATTGCCTACATTAATCATGCGATTGCTATGGAAAAAAACAATGCGTATTATTTCTTAGAACGAGCAAACATCAAATTGAAAATGCAATTGGTTGATTTAGCTTGTGAAGATTATAAAGAATACCAAAAACTAATTTTTAGAGAGGATAATATTCCGATAGCTTTGTGGCGTTTATGTAGAAAATAGCTCATTTTCAGATAGATTGTTTAGATTGAGTATAAATAAATATTTATGTATTTAAAACATAAAATAAGATAATATATTTGTTATACTCAAAAACTAGATTTTATGAAAAAACTATTTTTCAAGGCTTCTTTGGCTTTAAGTCTCTTGTTGAACGCTCATTTTTCTGAGGCACAAACAGCAGGAACTTTAACGTTTACCTTCACTACAATTGCTCACTCGGGCTATCAAAGTACAAAAAATGTATTAGCAGTTTGGGCGCAAACAAGTACGGGTACTTTTGTAAAAACCTTTTACCGTTACGCCGGCAATGGAACAAATGACCATTTACCTACTTGGTCGGTTAATGCTGGTGGTACTGCAAGTAATTGTTTATCTGCAAGTTGCAATGTTGTTGGTGCAACAACTGGCGCAACACTATCTGGTGCTGTTACTAAAACGGTGACTTGGGATGGTAAGAACACCAGTGGTGTTTTAATGGCTGATGGTACTTACAAAATTACGATTCAAGAAACCTGGAATCATGGTACTTCAGGTACAACAACACGTTCATTTACGTTTACCAAAGGCCCGAACCAAGATGTGCAAACACCAACGGCTGATGCTAACTTCACAAGCATGAGTTTGCAATGGATTCCCACAGCTGCTCCAGTTCCAACCGCAAGTTTTACAGCTTCAGCAAATACAGTTTGTGTTGGTCAATCCGTTCAATTAACAAGTACATCAACTGGTTCACCTTCAAGTTATCAATGGACTATGACGGGTGGAACACCTGCTTCAAGTACAGCACAAAACCCGACGGTTAGTTTTGCAACAGCAGGAACCTACCAAGTAAGTTTAGTAGCTACTAATGCAACGGGAAGCAGTACGCCTTCTAATCAAACTATCGTTGTAAATGCAGCACCAACAGTTACGGGTACGACACCTGGAAGTGTTTGTGGATCTGGAACTGTTACTCTGGGAGCAACACCTTCAGCGGGTTCTATTGTTTGGTA
>CAZHPL010000314.1:0-3386 GCA_964534495.1 uncultured Lishizhenia sp. | reverse complement strand
GTTTATCCGCAAGTTCCCTAAATATTGGTAAAATATCTAAATAATGAACGTGACAGACATTTGGTAAAATGTGATGTAACGCGTGGGCGTTAAATCCTCCCAGAGTCCAATTGAAAAAAGTACTATCTGCATTATAATCAACTGATGTAAGCATTTGTAGCTTAGGCCAACTCATATTTATTTTATTATCTGCATCCGATTCAGGATGTTGCACAAAATCAGATAAATGAGAGACACCTAGTACAGCAACAAAAACAATTGATACCATAAAATGATTTAGTATAAAAGCAAGAATAACTGTTGGCCATCCGAAAGGCAACAAATAAATTGGAAGAACAATCATATAAACAATGTATAAAAGCTTGTAGATTACCAATTTGATGACCTCATCTTTTGGTATTTCAATTTTAATCGTTCTACTGGAATAATTTGCGATCATTAAGGTTTCTCTAAAGAAAAACCAGTTTAATGAATAGAATAAATATAAAAATGGCGCGTAAATATACTGGTAACGGTGAAACCATTTTAGGGGTTGAGATTTAGTCATTCGAAAGAGTGGATTATTCAAAACATCAATGTCACTTCCTTCTACATTTGTATACAAATGATGGGATTCATTGTGGTTTTTCCCCCATACATACGCATTGTTTCCTTGCAGGTTAAAGCTAAGAGAAAACAGAAATTTATTCCAAAACTTACTTTTTACCGCTGCACCATGAGCTGCATCATGTGAAACATTAAATGCTGTTAGCAGGACTGACAACCCCATTAAAAGATAGTAAAGGTAAAACTCCCAAAGTGTTGAGCTGTTAATCATTAAGACATAAAACGCAATGTCTAAACCAAAATATAAGCCTATTTTAAAAAACATTTTTGCATTGCCTGTTTTTTTAATTCCTTTTTCTGAAAAATAACGATCTACCCTTTCGTTTAATTCTTTGTAAAATTCTGAACCTTCATCCTTGGCAAATTTTAATCTATTCATGGTGTTTTATTTTTAATTATTCGTTCGATTAATCGGTTTTATTCCAATAGAGGAGAAAATCCAAATTACTCCTTTCCAAAATTTTATTCTTTCCAAAATGGGATTGCAAAAAATGGTCATAACACAATAATATTGATCATACTTTCCATCGTGATGTTGTAAATGGTGTTTTGCGTCCTGAATAAGGTAGCATTTTTGAAGAAATTGAGCGATTTTAGGGCGTTGTGTTGATGCTTGATGTGACCATTTGTGAATTAAATTCGCTTGTGCGCTTACACAAACAAATAGTAATAACTCCCAAGAAAAACCAATGAATAAACTTAACAGAAATAGCAATCCACCAACGATATAAACTCCTTTCGTGAGGTTCCAATAGGATAAATCAACCATTTTGAGCGGAAATTCATGATGAATGAGAAGTCCGTTGATGGGACCTGCAAAAAATTTAGGATTCATTTCAGCATATTGATCAACATAAAAATGAAACATTCCGGTAGCAAAATCAGCTAGAAGAATAATAAAAATTATTTTTATGAATATCACCATAACGTTTTTACGGTCAAATTATTGATTTGTTCCGCGTTGTTTTAATAATTTAAAATGTGAATAAACACTCGCAAAGTAAGAGTTGTTCAAAAGCGTAAACCCGTTCTTTTCAAGAATTGGATAAATGATTTTGTTCACTTTAGGATAATGAAAATGGTGTATATGAGGAAAGAGATGATGGGCAATATGATTATTGAATCCACCAAAAATAAAATTTGCGACAGAACTAAACGGATGAAAATCATTTGAACAATTGATTTGATTTCTCATCCAAGAAACCGAAATTCGACCTTCAGAATTTATCTCTGGATAACTTGCCCCTACTACATGATGTGTGGACATAAAAGTGAGTGATAAAAACAAAGACTGAATAATGTGCATAAGAAAAAACCCAATTAGGACAACTGAAAGAGGTTGATTAGAAAATACTATCGGTAAAAAAAGTAAAATTGTAAAATAAAACAGTTTCTGTAAAATAAATGAAAGGACGTATCCCACCGATTTAACTTCTCCTTTGCGAATTTGATTAAAAACAAATACAGGATCTTTTATAAAAACCCAAAAAAGTGAATACAACGCATACACCCCAAATAAATAGAATGGCTGATATTTGTGATAGTTTCTAAACGGACTTGTTGGGATTAAACGTATCCAAACTACCATATTCAAATCAGTATCTAGTCCACCAACATTTGGCGCAACGTGATGAGAGTCCGTGTGTCTAAACTTCCAAGATTCAGCGTGTGCGCCTAAAATGGCATACAAAAAAATAAAGCCCAATAGATTTAGTGTTCGATTTTTAAAAACGGTATCGTGTGAAAAATCATGGGCAAAATTTAAGGCCAATAAAATTCCCCAAATACCAAAAACGATATAACAGCCGAAAAATAAAAACTTGGATTCAACTGTTATAATTAGCAACCAAAGCAGAGATAAAACCCCAAAATAAAAAATGAATTTTAAAATTAATAAAACCCTGTGTTGAGGGCTTAATACAGAATATGGCTTTACTCTTTCAAGTAAGTCTAGGTATATCTGTTGATCAGATTCCTCATAACTGTGTAATGCTCGCATATTTAGTCAATCAATTTCTTAATTACTACGAAACTACTGTAAAAATAGATTTAATAAATACGAGATAGCGCAATTTTCACATAGCCACTTGTGAATTTCGCAAATAAAAAAGCAGGGTCTTTAATATTCTGTTCTAAAATGATACAATTTTTCCGCCGCCTCGAAAGCACTCATTTTATGGGTAGAAATTGCTTGCTGAATTTGTTTAAAAAATTCTTCAAATCCCGGTTGCGAATAAAATCCGGATAAAATAAGTTGGTTCAGAGTTTCCTTCATCCAATCAATATCTTGCTTATTTCGATTTTGCTCAATCCAACCATTGGTGGTGTTGTGTCTGAAAAATTCATCAGATATTTTCCACGCTTCGTCTAAATTACTTCCTGTCAATGAACTGCAAATTTCTGTTCGTGGAATCCACTCGTTTTCCTTTGGCGGAAATAAATGCAAGGCGTTTGTATAACTCGCTTTGGCCATTTTTGCCGTTTTTACATTGTCGCCATCAGCTTTGGTTATGAGTAAAGCATCGGCTAATTCCATAATTCCGCGTTTGATGCCTTGTAATTCATCACCCGCACCGGCTAGCATTAACAATAAGAAAAAATCAACCATGGAATGAACCATCGTTTCTGATTGACCTACTCCCACTGTTTCAATAAGTATTACATCAAAACCTGCTGCCTCACACAAATAAATGCTTTCACGAGTAGCCCGTGCCACACCTCCCAGGGTGCTTCCCGCTGCAGATGGACGAATATACGCGTTGGGTTCTTGCGATAAGGTA
>CAZHPL010000313.1:0-3406 GCA_964534495.1 uncultured Lishizhenia sp. | reverse complement strand
TCAATGAAAACAGTGAAAAATGACTGTTTAACTGATTAAGTCGAAGAATCGATCGCCAAAACAAATAGGCCATTGGCGCTATTAATACAAGCAAATAAAAAACCTCTGGCTTTAAAAAATGAAAGGCATTTTTACCTGAATCACCACCAAAAAATCCAAGTGCTGAAACGACGGCATAGAAAACAAACCAAAAGATGATTTCCATCAAAACAATGGAAATCAATGCTGTACGGGTGTTATATGTAACATTTGATTTATTCATTATTCATAAAAATTCCCCATTCAACAATAGCAACAATCAAGGTCAACAACAATGCCCAATTTAAAAAACCGGATGGCGTTGCGGGTGGTTCAGCTTGAAAATATTTGTCTTCGATTTTCCGTTTTTCAAGAAGATCAATTTCCTTATAAATGGCTTGTAAACTCTTGTTATCTGTTGCTCTGAAATACTTACCACCTGTTTCTTCTGCAATTTCCATCAAGGTGTTTTCATCAATTTCAACGGGCATGTTTTCATAACGCACACCAACTGGCGTTACAACTGGCGTCGGTGCAATTCCATTACTTCCTACTCCAATTGTGTACACACAAATATTTTTTTTCTTGGCTAATGTTGCTGCTTGAAGGGGCGAAATATCGCCTGCATTATTACTACCGTCTGTTAATAATATAATCACTTTTGATTTCAACGTGTCACTTCTTAATTGAACCACAGCAGTTCCCAATCCAACGCCAATAGCTGTTCCGCCTTCAAGATCCCAACCATCTACTGCATCAATTTGGTCCTTCAACATATCATAATCCAAGGTCATTGGACATGCTGTATATGCCTCACCAGCATAAACCACTAAACCCACTTTATCTCCTCTCCGACCGTCTACAAATTCTTTTGCAACCTCCTTTGCAGCATCCAAACGCGTGGGTTTTAAATCCGTTGCGAGCATCGAAAGTGAGACATCTAAGGCAAGCATAATATCAATTCCGTATTTATTAGTATTTGAACTTGCATCAGGATCATTCCAACGATAAGGTTTAGCTAAAGCAATAATAAACAAAGCAACTACTGCTACTTTCAATACAAGTAAAACTCTGCGAAGCAAATGCACGCGTCTGTTAAAAAACTTCACTTGATTACTGACAATTGAGGCGTATTTCCAGTCTCCTTTTCTTTTTCGTTCCTTTTTATACAACCACCAACCCAAAAGCGGAAGCAAAAGCAAAAAGAACAGTAAGCTTTGCTGCAAAAAGTCGTATTCCCAGAAATTGATATTCCAATTATTCAACATCGTATTCTAATGGACTGGTTTCAATCACTAATTGTCTAATTTCAAAAAAGGCTCTTTCCACAATTTCCTCACCTGGTTTGGATGCGGCAAATTTCACCATATCCGAGTGGCTCAATAATTTCAAAATCGTATCTACAATTGGCTTTTCAATTCCTTTGGCGAGTAACAACAACCGCGTTTCTGATGTGGTTTTATCCATTAAATGAATGTCATATCGCGAAGTTAAATAGCTTCTCAACACATACGAAAGCTCTACAAAATGCTCCTTCATTTTGTCTTTTCGCCATAATTCTGCCTTTTCCAATGCATCAATGGCAAACAATGTTTTTTGTTTCAATGAGGTTTCTTTTTCGGACTTTTTCACCGCTCTATCTTTCTTGAAATATAAACGATAAATTAAAAAACCAATCAATGGAAGTAACCACCAAATAATGTATTTGAAAAAGAAAAGTAAGGCTGATGCTTCTTCAGGTGTATCAACATACATTTCCTTGATATCGTATAAATCTTGACCTTTTTTTCGAGGCACTAAATTCACTTTCAAATAGGCTGACTGGAACGAACCTGTAGAATCATTTAAGGTGAATTTCTGACCTTCTAAAACAACTAATCCACTGTCCCAAGGACAAAGTTCATAAACACCAATCCACGTTTTTTTATTGCCTTTGACAACAATGGTGTCTTCGAAACTTACAATTTCAATTTGATCAAAAGCTCCACTTGTTAAGCTGGATTTTTCAGAAGTGATTTTAGCTGGAAAGTTTCCTTTCACTGGTTCATATTCAAATTTTTTGTCTTTTGGAAACTCAATTGAATACACCAAGTCAATGTGTGATCCAATTAACGTATGATCGTTGGAAATACGAGTCCTAACGACCTGTGAAAACATCGATTCGCTTATTAAAACTACAATAAAAAGTAGAAATAACCTCATTTTCGACTCTTGAATAAATGCACTAATGGTGGAACAATATTTTCTTCTGTATTCAATAATACACTATCTATCCCCATGCTTTTTAAGCGTTCTTGTAACTGTTTTTGACGAAAAACAAATTCTTTTTCAAACAGCGAGCGAGTTTGTGGCGACGAAGCATTGACCCAGGTTGTTTGTCCCGTTTCAGCATTGACCAATTGAATATAACCTGAAATTGGCAACTGAAAATCAGCTGTATCATTGACTTTTACAGCAACAACATCGTGAAATTTGGCAGTTCGTTTTAAATCGTCGTCAAAATTATTTTCATCTTCAAAATCACTAATTAAGAAGCAAATCGATCTTCTTTTCTGTGTGTTTCGAAGAAATTTTAAGGTTTCTTTTAAACTTGTTCCAGTATTTTGAGGTTGAAATTCAATCATTTGACGCAAAATCAACAAAACGTGTTCGCGACCTTTTTTGGGAGAAATGTATAATTCAACTTTATCGGTAAACAATATCGCACCTACTTTATCATTATTTGTTAAGGCAGAAAAAGCCAAAGTTGCCGCAATTTCAATTTCGCGTTGGCGTTTGGAATGCTGATAACTTCCGGAGTGCAAAGAACCTGAAACGTCCATCATTAACATAACTGTCAGTTCTCTTTCTTCTTCAAAAACTTTGACAAAAGGTGTGTTATAGCGAGCCGTTACATTCCAATCAATCGTTCGGATTTCGTCACCAATTTGATAATCGCGAACTTCACTAAATGCCATTCCTCTCCCCTTAAAGGCAGACTTGTACTGACCCGAGAAAGCTTGTTTGGTTAAGCCTTTCGTTTTAATCTCGAGTGCACGAATGGTTTTAATGAGCTCAGCTGTATTCACGGTTAGGGAACGTCAACGTGTGCAACAATTTTTTCTATGATATTGCTTGAAGTTAAATTTTCAGCTTCTGCCTCGTAAGTAATTCCAATACGGTGTTGTAATACATCCACTGCAACAGCACGAATATCATCTGGAACAACGAACGCACGACCTTGCATAAAGGCGAATGCTTTGGCGGCTAAGGCTAAATTGATACTACCACGTGGCGACGAACCATAAGCAATCATTCCTGAAAATTGTGAAAGACCAACCGAAGCAGGTTCACGAGTAGCGAAAATAATATCTACAATGTATTGCTCAATTTTCTCGTCCAAATATAC
>CAZHPL010000312.1:0-3408 GCA_964534495.1 uncultured Lishizhenia sp. | reverse complement strand
CATTTTGACCAGGACAAACCTGTGTAGATCTCGGTGTTCTCCGTGTCACTGCCGTTGAGGATTGATTTACGGTAATGGATACACTTACACAAGAACCTTGATAACAACCACTTTCAATGCGAGCAAAATACTGAGTAGATGAAGTGGGTGAAACAGAAATAGAAGAACCTGTTCCCACAGATGTTCCTGAACCACAACCACCTTGATACCAAACATATTGTGCACCTGAACCTAATGAGCCACCTGAAACACTTAAAGTTGTTGCTTGGCCATTACAAACTGTATTATTAGAAGCATTTGCACCAGATGGGTCTGTTGAAGCAGTTGCTACGGATACTGTAACTGTGTTGGAATTATAACTACCACAAGCAGTTAATGTCACTCTACGATAACAAGTAGATTGTACAACACCCATTGGCGGGTCATACGTCGCGTTTACAGCACCAACTATATCCGTGAAATTACCTGTACATCCTGGATCTTGTTGCCATTGATACGTGAATGAAGAATGAGCAGGAGAAAAGCCTGATACCGATGTAAAGGCTGTTGGATCTCCGCCACCACAAATCGTTTGGTCTCCAGCAACTTGTCCACCTGTGATTGGCGTTGAAAACTCCCAATATACTTGAACGCGAGCAAAATAATCGCCAAAACTTACTTCGTATTGGTTCCATTGACAAGGAGGATCATTTCTAAAATTAATATCGCCAGCAGGAGAAGGTCCATCGTGGTTATCATCTCCATTTGCCCAACAAGCACTTAGGAAAGAACCTGAACTAGTAAATGTACATGTTGCATCACATCCATCATCTTCAAACCCTTCAATTCTGGTATGAATAATTGTTGCATCAGAGTTACTGACATTTGGAAAATTAAATGGTACTGGTCCTCCAGCCCACCATTGACCAAACTGGTTGGTTGCGCTAATACATCCTGTAGCTTGCCAAGTTGCTCCATACGAGTTACCTGTTGTTCCGTTGTCATTCACCCAAAAGTACCATACTGGATCTTGTGAACCTGCAACACCACCACCGTCATTGTTATCAGCATTAGCTTTCAACTCTGTCAATTTCACCTTGAAATTTACACTTTGAGCAAATAAACTGCTACAACTCAGGAGCAACAACACAAATGAAACGTGTAGTTTTTTCATACCTGTTTTCGTTTTTTAGTATTAAAGTTTAAGTCAAACAGCCTCAAAATCAACTACAAATGCAACACATCACACTTGAGGCTTAAAAATTTTAGGCCCTAAGATAGTTTAAATTTGTTAAGATTTAACTGGAATACGATTATTTCACGAAACAGAAACGCTCTTTTAACAATTAGCCTTTTTTCTCCATCCTTCCATCTGCATGCTTAGCAAATCTTCCTTCGTTGGCATCATGTACATAATCATAACGTGGCCAAGGCCATCCGCCAAATTGAGTCGTCTGATAATCTTGGAAGGCTTGATAAATTTCTTCGCGGGAATTCATTACAAATGGACCGTGCTGAACAACCGATTCGTTTATAGGTTTTCCTTGTAATATTAGAATTTTGGTTTCAGTGTCTGGACTAGCCAATTTTATTGCTTGATTAGAAACAACATCAACGGCATGATATTCAGGAATTGGTTGGTTTTCAATCAGCAAGCCTTTTCCATCATAAAAATAAATGGAACGATTAATTTCGTTTTTTGTAGCAGGAAGAGTCCACTCTGCTCCTTTTTCAAGCTTAATATTGAAAACACCCACTTCATTTTCTGGAACAGATGCCCAAGAATCAGGCGGAGCGGCTTTACTTTTCGTTCCGTTCAGCTCTCCTACTAAAACCTCGATTTCTACTCCAATGTTGCTGGGTGTATTCAAGGTAAGTTTTGGAACTTCCTCTGACCAAATCATCATAAAATGAGGTTCAACCATTTTGCTTTTAGCGGGTAAATTCAGCCAAATCTGAAATAATTCAGCAGGATTTTCAGCTTCTTTATTCAATAGTGGAAACATTTCAGAATGTTGAACGCCTTTCCCTGCTGTCATCCATTGAACGTCGCCATTTCCATATCTACCTGCAGCGCCTGTTGAATCGGCATGATCAATCATTCCTTTTCGAACAACTGTAATGGTCTCAAAACCTCTGTGTGGATGCCCTGGAAAACCTGGAACGGTAGTACCATGATACATTCTGAACCCATCTTTTACAATGAAATCTTGTCCCATGTGACGCCCATGAAAATAAGACGGATCTGGCCCTAATTGTTCATTACCTTTTGGATAAATATCTTCGTGATGAACACAAAATAAAAAGGGATCATTTGTTTCCCACTGAAAGCCCAAGGCTCTTATTTTCTTGATTTTTTGCATGGATTCTTGCTTAGGTTGGCCTGCATTTGAGCGAAAAGAAAACAAAGAAAGTCCGGCTATTCCTAAACCCAATCTTTCCAAAAATCTTCTACGTTGCAACATCTTTTTTTTGACAAAATTAAGTTAAAACGTTGCTTAATATATTGACAAAGGTTAATGAAATCATTTCAAAATTCCATACAAATCATAATGGTCTGCACTCGTAATCTCGATATTAGCAAAATCGCCTAAACGCACAAAATGATCGGCTTTCTTTATCAAAACTTCGTTATCTACCTCAGGTGAATCAAACTCAGTTCTTCCAATGAAATAATCTCCTTCTACCCTATCAAAAAGAACTTTGTAGGTATTCCCCACTTTCAATTGGTTCAACTCGTAACTTATCCCCGATTGCAATTCCATGATTTGGTCTGCACGTCTGCGTTTTACTTTAGCTGAAACATCATCTTTGAACTGATAAGCGTGTGTGTTTTCTTCATGTGAATACGTAAAAATCCCAAGTCGATCAAAACGGCTTCTTTCCACCCAATCGTACATTTCCTGAAAATCAGCTTCTGTTTCACCCGGATAACCTGCAATTAATGTGGTTCGTAAGGCAATTCCTGGCACTTTATCTCGAATGGTTGCGATTAATTCTTCTGTTTTTTCACGTGTAATTCCTCTTCGCATCGCTTGTAGGATTTTAGTTGAACCATGTTGCAAAGGCATGTCAAGGTATTTACAAATGTTATCGCGCTCGTGCATTACATCCAAAACATCCATCGGAAATCCGGCTGGAAAAGCATAATGCAAACGAATCCAATCCAATCCTTCAATATCTGAAAGGTGTTTCAATAAATCGGAAAGTGCTCTTTTTTTGTATAAATCCAATCCGTAATACGTTAAATCTTGAGCGATTAACATCAATTCTTTGACACCGCCAGCAACCAAACTTTTCGCATGTTTCACTAAATCTTCAATCGGCGTTGAAACATTTTTACCTCTCATCAAAGGAATAGCACAAAAGGAACAAGGACGGTCACAACCTTCAGCGATTTTGAAATAAGCGTAATGATTGGGTGTCGTC
>CAZHPL010000311.1:0-3446 GCA_964534495.1 uncultured Lishizhenia sp. | reverse complement strand
TTGTTCTTTTAGTTTTTTATACTGCGCCTCTATCGCATCTGCCTTTGAAAATAAAACCTCAACGCGGCGAACGATTTCTGTTTGTTCTTCAAAGGGAGGTAAATTAAATGGTAATTCACGTACCCTCTGGCAATTTAAAGCTTGAGGACCTGAACCATTCCCCATAATCCTGTTATTCTCATAGTTTACAAATAACCAAAACTGCAAATATTCCGATTTTACTAAATTATGATCAATAATAAGTGCTGCTATATTCTGGTTTATTGTTGATTCTATATCTAAAATTGCACCTTGTCCTCTAGTTTTACCTTCTCCAATCATTGCTAACAAAACTGTTCCCTTAGGTAATATCTTTACAGATGAATTGTTTAGCCCTAATTCAGTAAGTTGCTCATTTGTTTTTTCAATTCTATTATTTTGAACTAACCCTGAACTAACCCAAGGTATATTACCATTCCAATATTCATTTACTGGTCTTGAAGGTGTTGACCCATTACATACATCAGCAATTTCACCAATTGAGCAAAATGTCCAACTAGTTGGTATTTCAAAATTCATTTTGTTTGTAACTTCAACATCGAGTATTGGAAACTTTGTTCTTCGCTTACCTTCTTTTATTAAAATTTCATTCGATTGGTGATATATTTCAACTCTTTTATTTTTTATTCTTTTTAGTAATTGAAAACCATTCTCCAACTCCTTCCCTTCTCTCCATTCCTCAGTCAACTTACCTGTAACCGCCTGCGTTAAAACCGCCTGACGAAACTGCTTCAAAAGCACAGGAATTTTCTCCAAACCTTGCTTTGCTGTTTCCAAATGCGCAAACAAATTATCGAGCTTTTGAGCTATATTTAATTGATCTTTTAATGGGGGTAAGGGAATTTTAACTTTTTGAACTGCTTGAATATTTAAATTTTTCACCGTTGAACCTTTTGCAAGTTCTGAAAATTGTTTGAAAACTAAATTTGAACTTAATAGATAATATAAGAAGTTATTATCTACTTTTAAATTTTTCCGAATAACCAACCAACCATCATGAATACATCCATTAGTTTTCATAATATATGGTCTTCCAAAACTCATAGAATTAGATAAAATAAAATCATTTTCAAATACCATCCTAGATTTCTTTAAACCTTCTGGTTTAATTTTTTCTCTAGTAGTAAAAATATACTTATTAATGTTTTTAGTATCACCAATTTTTATCCAATTTATTCCATCTTCATTTTCTGTAATGTAATTTTCAATGGGTCTTGGTGAACCTCCTCTTTCAATTTGAAAAGTATTTCCCAATGTTGTTTCAACCCAGCCTTTTGGTAAATCCCTCTTCATTACTTCAACTCCCCAATTATCGCGTTCAATTCCTGAGTAATTTTCTCCAATTCTTGCAAGGCAGCTTTGGCAATGTCTAAAGGTTCACCCAAATCTTCGGAGGAGGTAATGCTTTCATCAGCAATCAAACCCATGTCCAAAGAGTCTTTTTTCTTTGCAATATCTGCACGTGAGAAACAGTTCCAGCGTTCGTCTTGTATGCTTGCGCGCTTTTGGTGGTCAATCTCGCCATTGTAATTTTGCAACACTTCGTCCCAAACCATTCCTCCTGTGTAGGCACGCATGAAATCGTCAAAGGCTTTTTCGGTAAATTGGGTGCGTTTTCCGTAATTCGGTGTGTTGGTGCGCATGTCGTAAATCCACACTTTTTGGGTGTTTTTGGTTTCACTTTTTCCACGTGTAAAGAACAAAACATTGGTTTTCACACCTGCCGCATAAAAGATTCCTGTCGGCAAACGCAAAATGGTGTGTAAGTCGCATTTGTCCATCAAGTCGCGGCGTATTTTTTGTCCGTCGCCGTCTTCAAACAACACGTTATCAGGCAGAACCACTGCTGCTCTTGCTTTACCGTCTTTTTTCAAACTGCGGTAAATGTGTTGCAAGAAGTTCAATTGTTTGTTGCTCGAAACAAAGGTTAAATCGTCGCGCGAAGGTTTTTCACCACCTTTTTTCGTTCCAAACGGAGGGTTTGCCAACACGCCATCGTAGCCATTCAAACCTTTGCCAAATTCGGTCAAGGTATCGTTTAGGTAAATGGTGCTGTCTAAACCGTGTAACTTTGCATTCATCAAAGCCAATCGGTGCGCATCTTGCACCAATTCAACGCCACTCAAAGCTTCTGTTTCTTGGAATTTGCGGGTTTGAGCATCTGCATTGTACACGTAATCGTAGCGTTCTTTCAAGTAATGGTCGAGCGCAATCATGAACCCAAAAGTTCCACAAGCTGGATCGTTCCATTTTTCATTCAATTTCGGCGCCATCAGTCGCACCATCGCATTGATCAAAGGTCGGGGTGTAAAATATTGTCCTGCACCGCTTTTTTTCTCGTTGGCGTTGCGTTCGAGCAAATCTTCGTAAATCTGCCCCATTGTGTCGCGGTCGTCTTCATCGTACCAATCGATCAAATCAATTTGGGTGATGAGTGTGCGCAAGTTCACTGGTTTGCGCAAAGTCGTTGAAGCGTTGAGGTAGATTTCTTTGATGGTTTCATTACCCGCTTTGGTACTGATATTCGCCAACATATCGCGGTAACGGTCGAATAGTTCTTTGTTGTCGCTGATATTTTTGAGGGTTTCCCAACGGTATTCTTCAGGAATTTGTTCTGTAAATCCCTTCACATCGGAAAGCTTCAAGAACAAGATATACGTCAGCTCGTTGAGGTATTGGTGATAGGTCACTCCGTCGTCGCGTAGGACATTACAGAGGTTCCAAAGTTTTTGTGATATTTCGGTTGAGGACATTTAGTATTTGTCGTTGTTTTTATGATTACTTGTAGTGCTTTTCTTATAAAATTTGCTTCGAGTATAAAGATAAAATTTTTATCGAAAAGGTAGGAATATGTGACCCGCTTCGGGGTCAATTGAATGAATGATATGTTTTGTGCCTAGGATATGAGACCCACTTCGGGGTCAATTAAACGAATGAAATATTTTTGTATATGATATGATCCGCTTCGGGGTCTATTGAACGAATGATATGTTTTGTGCCTAGGATATCTGACCCACTTCGGGGTCATTTGATGCTTACTGTATTTTGGGTTTTAGAATATTATTGCTATTAATTGTGCAAATTGATTTTCTTATCCCGTAGGGATAACATATAACTAACGTTAACGCAAACATAAACTCAACGACCCTGAAAGGGTCGCATAAAACTTTAATCATCAACTTATTCCTCAAATTTGGGTAGATATTTAGGGTCATAATCCACCTGAAATTTTTCTAAAAAATCAATGTATTCCTGATTAAAACTCCTTTTACGATGATGTTCCTTTTGGTTTTCTATGTAACGAATCACATTACTTACAGCAGAAGAGCTGTATGAAAAAGCTCCAAAACCTTCTTGCCACTCAAATTTATAGTTACAGAATTTCTTTTCTTTTATAAAAACGCTAC
>CAZHPL010000310.1:577-3461 GCA_964534495.1 uncultured Lishizhenia sp. | reverse complement strand
GTAAACTACATAATTCTCCCGTGTTGTCTCTTGGTTTACAATTTTTCCTAACCCTGTATTTGTCTATATTCGAAAAAATAGAACCCATAAAAATAGCAGTAGGTTGTATATCAATATTTGCATCTTCCCTCAAATCAAAGTCAACCCTGTTAATTGCTATCTGACAGATTTCAGGTTCACCCCAAAGTGGTGATATTTCGATTGTTTTATCTAAAGTAACAATTTGTGGAAGTGAGTTCAAGTCAGTAGATGACCTAAATTCTCCACCACTAACCTGAGCCTCAGTTGCTCTACCTATTCTAATTAGGTCTTGGGGAGTCAAAGAGAATTCTCCAATATCTGAAAGGTCGACATCCATGACAATTCTTTGGAATCCCAACGGAACACCGAAAATCATGTAGTCACCGCTTTCATTAGTTTTTACAGTGAATTTGAAATATTTGTCGTAAATTTTGGAAGCAATATCATTTGTTAAGACATCTTTTCTTGAAGGAAAGGTCCCTGTTGCCGCATGCTTACTATATGATTTTTCATATGGTAAAAGATTATATCTATAACCATCTTCATTTTTATCTTCTATTGTCCTATAGGGATATATTGTATTGATAGTGTCGTTCAATAAATCTTCTTCTTCTACCGGTATAAAAACTGAAACTTTGGCATTTGGAATCCCAAGTCCGTTGTTTGCAGTAACTCTACCAACAACAACACCATAATCCGCACACGAACGGGTATATACATCCGCCTGTTGTATCTTGAGAGAAAGTATTTCTAAAAACTCAAAATCTTGGTTAAGTTCAACATTGATGGATTTATTTATTCCAATCTCTGTTCGTATTCTGTAGCTTTGACCCATTAGACCTTTAATCAATAAATAGTTTAGGGTAAATTTTTAAAGACTTACCAACTTAAATCTAAAGGGGATAGAAAATAAATAAACCTATTAAGAAAAGGTTGCTGATTGGAAATTCTTTACACTTACTTTGATATCTCTAGTTGGATATCTAACTTGATAAACTTGACTTGGTTCTGCGAATAATGTGTCATCTACAGGTTTTATTTTTCTCGTTTCATCATTTTCATATGCCATTGATGTTTCAGGGGAAGAATATTGACCTCCAACTAAGTTGTATACATCGAGACCTTCAACAGTAATCACACCTTCTTGGTTTTGTATTATACTCTTCAACTCAGAAAGATAGACATTTTGTCCGAGTTCTCTGACTTGTGGATTAAAGTAATTGGATACTTTATTGACAACATCTGTAATTATTTGACCTGAGTTTTGTGTTGCCTCTAAAACTATTGAAACTTCAATACTCAAATCAATTACTTGAGCAGTTGTCACAGAAATATAATCATTTAACATTCTATAATTTGAAAGATAATTTGCAATATTTTGCCTCAATGTATTAGAAACAATGTTTGTCAACTTACCTGAACTATCATAAGATAGTATTTGAATTATAATTTTATTATTATTTTCTGTAATTGACACTTTTGCGGGCGAACCAAATTGAGGTGGCATGTTTCTTATAATTGCTTCGTAGTCTTGAACAGTCACCGCTCTTTTTTGTGCCGCAAAATTGAAGGAAACATAATTTCTAACTTCTTCTACGTTCGGAGCATTTGCACCACCAATCGCAGCAGTAACGTTTACACACCTCAACGAGTTGATAACAGATGAGTTTGTAATTTCAGAAGGACCGTTGACATAAAAACTTACAGTACCAACTTGGTTGATTACATTTGTACCCAAGTTTGTTGCAAGTCCCCCTCCAATTCTATATTGAACAAAGAGTGTTGAGTTAGGTGTAAGTGTTGAACCTAGTGCAAAGTTATTAAAATAGTTATTGATGGTTAAAGGAACCCCCAAATTAGTGAATGCATTCAACTGTTCTTGTGCTGATGTGGTTCCACCTCCAAATGTCATTTTTTTGAAACCTTCTGGTGTAAACTCAGAAATAAATCTATTATTTGTTTGAATATATCTACCAACTTTAATTCCTGGTTGGTCGGAAACTTTTGTTGGGTCTTCAATGAACACCCTATCCTCAGCCAAAGCATCTACTTCGAGCCATCTATTTTCTAAACCTAAAAATTCCGCGGCTGTTGGTACATTCGTAAAATCGGTTCCGTTCTTCAACAACACACTTGTGATACCCAAGACATTTTTTTCAGGTAAAAATAACTCAAAAAATGGTCGAACATCATTAGCGGAAATTACACGTTTGAAAACTTTAGTAATACCATTTACGACAACCTCCCTCTTAGTAATCGTGTAATTAATTAAAACTCCATTAGAATTAAAATTTGGTATTTTTAATCTGTTAGGAAACCCTTGAGTGTTGTAGGGAGATGCAAAATCAATATCATATACATTCTCGAAAACTATCCCCGCCCCTGATACTTGAGAGCCTCTGACTAAAGTTCCGAGATATCTCTCATCCTCCTTATCTCCGAAAACAGGAACTGTTATTGAAAAATCAACCAACGAAACACTCGGTTTCAAATTTGGTATTTTCAGTCCATATGTTCTAGCTATATTATATATAGATGACCTTTGTTGTGCATATTGAAGAACTGTCTCTTGAATACTTCTATCTATATGATAATGTAAGTTATCCGCAACCGCAGCATTCAAGTCTAAAAAAACCGAAAATACTGATGCATCATTAAAGTCTTGAATTAAGTCGGGGTAGTATTGTCTTACGTAATTAAGTAGCTCTGCACGAATACCTTGATAATCTCTTACTGTATATGAAATTTTGTTATTAGCCATCTTAATTAAATATTAATTATTACAAAATCACTTTGTGAAAAGACCGAATCACCTATTGAGTAATCTATTCTGACTTTAGCGGTATATTCATAAGTCCCTTTA
>CAZHPL010000310.1:0-567 GCA_964534495.1 uncultured Lishizhenia sp. | reverse complement strand
GTACTCTATAGATATCCCATAATCGATTACCTTCAGTACCCGTATAATCACCGTCTACTTGGTCTTCTGCAGTAATTGGTTCAATCGAAACATTGTTTAAAATTAAATTGGGCAAGAATTGTTGCACGGAGTCTCTGATATCAGACTCAATTGCACTGAACGTCAATCCATCGAAAGGTTCAAAAATATACTCATATAGTCTAGTTCCGAATGTTGGTAAAAAATACCTTGAACCCTTCCTCGTAAGGAGTAAATGAATCAAGTCTGACCTTATTTCTTGTTGTTCAAACTCAGTCAGCGCCAAGTAATCCCCTCTTCTTGAATCCTGAAAAGGAAAAAACAGACCATATGTAGTACCATCTGCCATATTACATAAATATACAACGATTATTTTTCAACTAAAGTTGTATTTCCTTTTATACCTTTCGGTTCATATGGACAATGTCTACATCCATTATATGAACCACAACAACTCCCTCTCCTGATATGATACTCTTCAGTGAAAACAACCCTATTATTTTCAACGTAATAATCAGAAGGGAGAATCTGATTATTACGTTGAAAATA
>CAZHPL010000309.1:2528-3464 GCA_964534495.1 uncultured Lishizhenia sp. | reverse complement strand
TATCTTGTAGATGTCCGTGTTGCTCATACAACAACCGATGAGCTTCAGCATGTTCTTCTATTGTCAACTCAACTAGATTGGTTGGATCGTCGGTGCCGCCTTGATGTTTTGGAACAACATGATGTTTGTGTTTTTTCATACATGGTATTTACCATCGTTGATGACAAACTTAGAACCGAACAATGAAAGGCAAAGGTGGAACTATTACATCATCAAAATCTCTCATCTGACCATCAAGCTCTTGATGGAAAGCTGTCAGCATCTGCATCATGCGAACTGCCAGCAGAGTTGCCATTACCAAATCATCTGTTTCACCTATTTTGGCTGCATAGGATGTTCCGTGGGCAATAAAAGTTTTTAGCTCACTTACCATTGGTGCACTTAAAATTTTCATCTTGCCTGACTCAATCAAAGTTTTTAGTTTACTACAAGCCGATATTTTGCTTCGGTTGGTAGTGGTAAACCCTTTTCTAAATCTTCGGCCAGAACTTGCGACCACGGAATTATCACTGAGAAAATATCCAAGAATATTTTCTTCACCAAACTGCTCAACACAAATCAACGCAGCTTCGCCCAGCGTGTTATTTTCCAGTGAATAATATATACTTTTTGAATCTTGAACAACATCATGAATATGTTTTATTACATCAACCAAAATACGAATTTGATCAGGTATGGGCGTTTTATTATGGCGCCACTCTGCCACTTGTGTAGTGGTATTGGCTTCAAAAACCTGAATGGCCGCAGCGTCGCCCCCAGTGCCCAAACTAGGATCTAAAGCCACTACATAAATTTTGTTTTTTTCTGGACGGTGGAACCATCGAACTTGTCCAGTTTTGTATAATGGGTCTTTACCTTCAAGATCCATGAGTTTGATAGGTGAAATCAAGGTTTCTTCGTCCTGGACAAATTCACAGTCCATTTCACGTCGGAAAC
>CAZHPL010000309.1:0-2518 GCA_964534495.1 uncultured Lishizhenia sp. | reverse complement strand
TTCTTCGCCCAGTTGCGCACGCTGTTCTTCGGCCCAGCTGTCGTCGCGGTCAGGATGTTCGTTCCAGTATGCCCTAAAAGCTCTAAATCCGTTCACGCCCAGGCCGCCAGGTCGATCGTTGCCATACTCGTCTTGAGTTTTGTTTGCACCCTTCCAAATAAATGCAAACTGATCTTCGTCTGAGTTTGGAGTAGACGTTATGATAGCCTTACCACCTGTGGCCAAAGTGGGCGATATTGAAGTCCAGAATTCTTTGGCTATGGTGGGCCGTACAAACGCAAACTCATCGGCGTACAACAAAGATATACTCATACCACGACCAGTGTTTTCTGTTGTAGTGGCCGACACAATGCGTGATCCGTTGTCAAATTCTAGGCTGCCCTTGTTGTAGCTGGTAGCACCTGCGCGAATGTGATTGGGGCATAGTTCATATGCAAACCTTATGCGCTGCATGATTTCCTGAGCGCCGGTGTACTTGTGTGCTGCAATCAAGATGGTTGAGTCTGGGACAAACATGGCATACCACAGCAGATATCCTGCAGCCGATGTTGACTTGCCAGTTTGCCGTGGCATAAGGCTGATTGAATAACGATAGTTGTGATAGGTTGTAATCAGTCTGCGTTGATACTCATAGGGACTGTATCGCATCTTGCCGCGTGTGGGATGCTGGATGTAGAAAAAATGGTCCATGAAATACATAGGACCTGACACAGGGTCAGCACACCGAGCAAATTCCTCCAGCTCTTGTTCGCTGAAAACTTCGCGGCGATGAGGTGCTTTGACTAGAACAGTGTCAAGGGTGTTTTTTGCGCCAATCATCCAACATTCTTTCTGAAAGTCTTTGGTGAGCAATGACACCGCCGTGCATGCGATCTCGAGCGTAGCCTATTTCTTCTCGGCTCAAAGTCATCCACTCAAATACATCATATGAAAAAAACGGCACATCAAACTCTGTGCACATCGCCTTGATGGCCAATTTATTTTTTTTCTGATTCAGTCTGCCATTTTCCTCCATGGTATGCCAGTGCTTTAAAAAACTGTCTATTTCGGTTGCAGTGCAAGATTCACTAGAGGGCATGTATGTTTCAACAGGCACGGTACCCGATGCTCTAATCAACTCAAATCTACTGGGCGGAGGTGTCAGCATAAACACAGCTTTGGGCTTCAAGGCAGGTATCCAGTATTCCGCCAGTCTAAAACAGGTATCTGCTGACGATCCGCCCCAGGCCAGGGTATATGGCACCAGTCCCAACTGCTGACCAACCATTTGCGGCCATGTGCTCTCCAGCGGCAGGCCAATACCAATGGTAAAACTGCAACCCAGGGCAATGATGCAATCTCTGTCGTCAAATTCATCACAGCGAAATCCGTAGCTGTTGATTCTATAGGTTATGGCGCCAGGCTCAAGCCATCCCTGCTGTTGAAAATATTCGCGATATTCGGGTACCTGGCAAAGTTGTTCAAATGACTGCTTGGTATCTGATGACAAAAACTCAGACACAGAGTTGGCATGCTTTAGCCCAAAGTGCCAGGGAGGATTTTCAAAATATCTCATCACGATACTTATCCAGTGTTGAGTTGATAGATTTTATAGCAAAACAATCACTGTGGGTGTATCCAACTGTAACTGGTCAGTCTAAAAGTGTTGGGTGGCACAGGGGTCAACATTCCATGCCACAATAGATTACGGTATCCATCTTGATTGGGTCTGTTGATCATTACATAACCTGAATTGGCTAGCATGGGAAACTGATACCGTCGGCTGGCTTGATCTTTGTACCAATAAAAACTGGTACCAAGATCCAGGTTGGCACCAATCCAGCAAAGTTGCATGGCTCCTGGCATTTCGCCATCTGTGTGCAAGGGACAAACAAAACCAGGTTCGTCCAGCCACCATGCTGTGCCCATGTAGTCTGCAAATTTATATCCCACAGCCTTGGCAATGTCACCCCATATGGCATGACAGGCCAAATCCCACTCTAAGGACCAAGACAAATCTGAGTCTTTGATTCGACGACGAAACCACTGTTCTTGCCCTTCTTGTTTTTGCCAGGGCAATTCCAACCACGGTGTAGACAAAATTTTTTCAACCAAGCTTTGGGGCATTACATCTTCAACAAAATACAAGTTTGGTTCTTGATCTACTGGACGAATTTTCATAACATCAACTCCGGCCATAACTCAGCAAATTGCCCAGCTTTGTCTGGGTGCCATTTATGTTCATTGTCGGTAATGTGTTGACAAAATGTTGACCACAGACCCTGGTTTGACGCATCCACAGACTTGAACTGATTGAGACTGGTATTGAAAAATTGTTGCTCTGCCACTGTGGCAATGTCCATTGACAGAAATTTTTCAATCTCTTGGGCAGCTGCCTGCGCCACACCGTGCCCCAATTGAGCTGGATCTAGATAGTGAGGCTGAAAAAGATTTTGCCACAGCACTGACAGACCCTGGGCCTGCGTCCATTCTCGAAACTCAATCAGTCGCGTGCAGTTGTAAATGTTGTACACTGCAT
>CAZHPL010000308.1:0-3471 GCA_964534495.1 uncultured Lishizhenia sp. | reverse complement strand
GGTTTATTTGTTGCAGTTGGATTTTCTTGTGCTTGAAGGGAATATCCGCCTAAAAGTACCAACACTAAAAGCATTTTTTTCATAGCCAATCATTTGTTGCAGTTCGGACACCAATAAAAATGCCACGAATAGGATTTGTTACAAATAACGTGATTTTTAGTTGAAATGTATAGGCGTTAAAGAAATTTGTATTAATGTCTTAAAGCAAGTAATCAACGCTTTTCTAATTGATTCAGTGCAGCACGCATTTCATGAGGAACTTCAATGGTTTTCATTTGTGTAGCATCAAAGGAAACCATAACCGATGCGCCTGTTGTTCGCAAACTCCCTTTTGCCCAAACTTCATATTTCAAATGAATGCTCTTCGAACCGATTTTATGTAAAAACACTTGAATTTCAGGTTCGTCATTGAGTAAAATAGGTTGAATGTAATCGATTTCATTGCGCACAATCAAAACGCCATTCGCTTTCCAATCCCACTCTGTTCCTAATAATTCACGGAAATAATGAACTCGAGCCATTTCAAAATAACTTAAATAAACGGCGTTATTTACGTGTTCCATAACGTCTAAATCGGCAAAGCGAACTTGTATTTTAGCAGGTGCAATCATGCGTCAAATTTGGTGTATTCTGAGTTGTTACTTTTGTATTCGGGTACAATTTCTTTGAGTGTTTTGACCAGTAAATCGTTGTTTTGTGAAGGAATTAAATCGATTAGACTTTGTAATTTTTCCAATTCCTCCTTATCCGCCAATCGCGTTCGGGCAATCAAAATTTTCGGGTGATGCGTTGGCAACGTGTTTTCTTCATTCGCCAACAATTCTTCGTATAGTTTTTCGCCAGGTCGCAAACCTGTAAATTTAATCTCGATGTCTTTTCCCGGTTCCAAACCGCTAAGTGAAATCATTTTTTTAGCAAGGTCAACGATTTTAACCGATTCACCCATGTCAAACACAAATATCTCACCGCCTTTTCCCATTGCTCCAGCTTCCAATACCAATTGACAGGCTTCCGGAATCGTCATGAAAAAGCGATTGATGCGTTCATCCGTAACAGTTACAGGCCCTCCTTGACTGATTTGTTTTTGAAATAGTGGAATGACTGAGCCATTTGAACCCAAGACATTTCCGAAACGCGTCGTTACAAATCGTGTTTTCCCTAAGACATTCAATTGTTGGACATAAATTTCTGCCGCTCGTTTGCTTGCACCCATTACGTTGGTTGGGTTTACGGCTTTGTCAGTTGAGATAAAAACAAATTTCTCAACACCGTTTTCCAATGCTTTGTCGGCTATTATTTTACTTCCCAAAACATTGTTATGAATGGCTTCAGCTGCATTTAATTCCATCATTGGAACGTGTTTGTATGCTGCAGCATGGAAAACCAATTGCGGTTCAAAATGTGTGAAAACGTCATTGATTCGGTTCACATCACAAATGTCTCCAATGACAACTTGAAAATGGAGTTGAGGAAATTCTTCTTGGATTTCAAGTTGCAATTCATGCAGTGGTGATTCAGCTTGGTCGAGTAAAACGATCAAAGAAGGAGAATACGTCGCCAATTGACGCACCAAACCACTACCAATCGAGCCCGCTGCACCCGTTACCAAAATGCGTTTGCCATTGATTTGTTCTTGAACGGCTCTGTCTTCCAAACGAATCACCTCACGACCTAACAAATCCTCGATTTTCAATTTGGACAGTTGTTTTTTCGAAAATTCCCCGTTAATCCAACTTTTGGGATTGGGTACTTTTTGGATTTCCCATTTAAACGAAAGCGCTTTATCAACCACTTGTTTCAGTTGACTTTCATTCGGTTTTTGAATGGCGACAATCAATGTTTTGATGGTTTCTTTCTCGTTGATTTTTTCCAATTCAGAAGAATGATACACTTTTATTCCTTCGATTCGCGTGTGTTTTAATTTCGGATTATCGTCCACAAAACCGATGATGGATTGACTGTTGCGTGGGTCGTTTTCAATCGTTCGCTTGGTAATCATTCCTGAAATTCCTGCTCCATAAATCAATACACCAGAAGTCTCATCTTCATTGCGTATCGTTTCCAAGTACATCAATTTTACAATAAAACGACTGCCTACCGTAAATGCAAAACTGACTAAGAATTCCATTATCAAAATGGACATCGGAAAAAGAAAAACGTGGTCGAGCCAATAAAAGCGAATGAAACCAGCAAATAAAAATAGCAAACTACAAACGAGTGTAGCTTTAAAAATACGTTTTAAATCCTCCGTCGAAGTATAACGAACCAAACCTTTATGGATTCCAAATAATTGAAATACAATGAATTTAGTAGCGAAATAAAATAAAATCGATTTGGATAATATCAACCATTCGTTTTCAATCAATGACCATTTTGCACGCAAGTCAAAGCGAATCAAGTAGGAAAATGCAAGTGACAAAGCTGCTAACAGCAAGTCAAAAACGACTACCATCCAACGAGGTGTCCGCGAACGAAAAGTTAGAAAACTCAAAACAGCAATTGAAAATAGATTAATAACCTACTTTAGCTCGAACGCGTTTGAGTACATCTTTTGCCACATTTCTAGCTTTTTTAGCACCTTCCGCTAGTGCAGCATCAATTTCATGTTTGTTGGCCATCAAATGATCAAAGCGTTTTCTTGGTTCTTCAAATCGACGTAAAATCAATTCTAATAAGGCATTTTTTGCATGACCATAGCCGTAATTTCCTCCCAAGTAATTCGCACGCATTTGCTCAATTTCTGCCGGACTTGCCAACAATTTGTAAAGAGCAAACACATTACATGTATCTGGATTTTTTGGTTCTTCAAGCGGAGTAGAATCCGAAACAATTGCCATCACCTGTTTTTTCAATGCTTTTTCAGGTAAAAACACATCGATGAAATTCCCGCGGGATTTGCTCATTTTCTCTCCATCTGTTCCCGGAATTAACATCGTTTCTTCTTGGATTCGGTCTTCGGGTAAAATCAAAGTGTCACCATAATTTGCATTGAAACGGCTGGCAACATCGCGTGTCATTTCAATGTGTTGTTTTTGGTCTTTTCCAACCGGAACAATCTCTGCGTCGTATAATAATATATCAGCAGCCATCAGCATTGGATAGGTAAAAAGCCCACCGTTTACATCCTCCAAACGATCTGCTTTATCCTTAAAACTATGCGCCAATGTCAAACGCTGATACGGATACATACAGAGTAAATACCAAGTCAATTCCGTTACTTCAGGAATATCACTTTGGCGATAGAAAACCGTTTTTTGTGTGTCCAATCCAAAGGCAAGCCACGTTGCAGCAGTCATGTAGGTATTTTCTCGTAATTGATTACCATCCTTGATTTGCGTCATGGAATGCATGTCTGCAATGAACAAAAAAGAGTCGTTTTCTGCTTTTGAAGACAATTCTATCGCAGGCAAAATAGCACCTAAGATATTTCCCAAATGTGGAATTCCTGTGCTTTGTACGCCTGTTAATATT
>CAZHPL010000307.1:0-3482 GCA_964534495.1 uncultured Lishizhenia sp. | reverse complement strand
GTAGGTTCCAGAACCTGTTCCTCCTGGAAAACCTGCAAAACTCATGTTCAAATCCCAAACTGTTGGTGCAAAGCGATCGTTGATATCCCACGTCAAGTAATAGTTTTGACGAAAAGCACCATTGTATGAATCCAAGTTCACCAAAACGTTGTTGTAAGCTATCATCCAGATAGCGCGGTCGATATCGATTTTCGATTCAATATTTGAAAAGTCATTCGTCAAGGTATTGATTAAATCCACCAAGCGGTTCCAACCGTAATCAGATTTCAATTCGTAACCGTTGAAGTACGAACTGCTGTCCATATTGATGTATTTCAAATCAGGATTTACCGTTGAGTTGGGTCCTGCTCCGCCGATAGGATTACATTTGAAATAGGTGTCATTTGGCGAATAGTAACGCTCTCCGTTGAATTTATTATTGATACTTTCTGCGTTAGAGTAAACCCCACGCAATGTTCCGTTGATGTACACATTTGCAAAATTCGCTTTCGGGCAATCCATGTATTGTTCCAAAACAGCATACGAAAGCACTTCACGAATCATAGAAGGATCAGAGTAACCATTTTGCAATTTCACTTCCGTGTAACCTTGGTAATCTTGACTGCCTTTCACATAATCCAAATTCAAGTGCATCGGATTTTTGTTGTTATTGGCATTGTAAGAACTGTTTCCTTTGTACTTCACCCCTACGCTATCAAACACAACACCGTTAATGCGAACCGAATCAGCAATGATGTAAACGTCTGTAGTTGTTGCCGCATCGAGTTGCGAATCCCAGTTTGTGAAACCAAAAAAGATTTCAATTTTCTGCACCGTAGCGCGATCGTAAAAGTCCTGTGCTGAAATCGAACCCAAGAATACGAGCGAAAACAGGAAGAATAATTTCATTTTCATAATTAGAATTTTGCTTTAAGATGTTTAGAAACTAAAAAACTTGCATTAAGCGAATGTTAAATTTAGTCATCTAACTCAAATATAAGTCGAAGTTTAAATAAAAAGCGTTGAAATGAAGCAAAATAGCGATTTGTTTTGTGTTGTTGGCGCCTTATCCGTCTTCGTCTGCAAGTTTGCTCACGAAATCGTAACGCCAAACTACCTTGCAAAAAGAGCTTCTTTCAGTCGCTTTTCTGCGCGGTTGGCTGACCGTTCCGCTTCGCAAAGCTTTACGTCTCCGCAGGGGCGTGGGAATTGATTTGAAAATTTGATAATGAAAGGATTTGAAAATGGGGATTTTTATTGTAAAAAAATGTTTTAAGTTTAGGTTTAAACCCGGACCTATGAAAACCACCCAATTTTCACAACCGTTTCAACGGTTTAGAATTCGAAAAATGGAAAATTATTGTCCCATGTAGCTCTCAAATTCATTACGCAATCAATAATCTGAAGAATAATTCATTACATTAGCTATACGAAACAAAACTGCGCCTATCTACCTAAATTGGAGGAATTAGAGAAGTTTTGTGGCGGGTTGATACGAGTTTCCACAAGCGCAGGATAAACCATGAAAGAAATAGAATTATATAATGCCATAGATAAAATAACAACCAGGATTTTGGTTGAGCAAATGGATTCAGATAAATTTAGAATGGTTAATAATGATTTTGTCAATGGATTAACAAAAGGAACCGAATTTGAAATAAAAGTAAATACACAAGGTGTTTATGAACTTTCAAAAATCACCAAGGAATCGGAATACGTTACCAGTCAATACTTTCTTTCAACTAAGCATAAAGAATCAGATTACTTAATGTTAGCAGAAGAACTTACAAAACATGGTGGATACTGGCAACTAGACTTTGGAGGAATTGCGATTATTAATGTTCCCAAAGATATCAAATTCGATATTGACCAAGTGCTTAAAGAATTGAATTTGGAATTAACTGAAATGTTTGAAGATGAAATTAAAAAATAGCCTGTGCATAACAGCAAGCACAAACCCTTCAATTATACTTCGATAAAACACAAAACTTGAAAGAAAATAAATTTAACTTCGAAACAACTCAAATTTTTAAAAGTCGGACTATGCGCCTACTTGCAAAACGATAGTAATTGTATTAAATGAAAAACATATTCGGAAAAATAGCAGACATTTGGCTTAAAAGTCATAAGGAATACACCAATGACCTTGACTATTCCAATGAATTTTATGAAATTGAAATAATTGGAAACAAAAGAACTGGAAATCAAATTGAAGATTGGGAAAGCGTTGGAAGTCTTGAAGTAGAAAGAGCATTCAATAATTGGGATGGAAAAACCGAATTGAAATTTAATTTGCCTGAAAAAGGGGAGGTTGACATTTTTGCACAATTATTAAAAAATGACAATTTACCTTCAAAAATCCCAGATATAGGAAGTTTTGTGCTATATAAATCTTCTAAAGTAACTGACTTCATCAATGGTGGATTTGTTAGTCAATATGGCCTCGTAATAAGCGAAAAAGTAAAAGCTATTTTAACAAAATTCAATCTCGGCAAACACCAATTTTATCCCTTGAAAATAAAACACAATGACTTAGTTTATAAAAACTATTTTTTATTCAAAACATTATCATCAGCAGACCATTTTATCGATATCAAAGAAACTAACTTTTACAAGCAGAGAGTAATGGCATTTGATGCTGAAGATAGAATGGACGTGCTATTTAATAATCAATCAGAAATTGATGATTTTATTAAAGAAAATAAAAAATTAGATTATGATCGTCGGCTAGGTGTATATTCAAAACAGATTAAGATTAATTCTAATTTCCCAAAACTGGATTTTTTTTATCTTAAAAAGTTTCAAAATTCAGCTTACTCCTCACGACCATTAATTTCAGAACGATTAAAGAACGAATTAGAAAAAAATGGAATAACGGGTGTGAAATTTGAGAAAACAAAACGGATTAAATAAGTAAAAAATGAAAATCACATCGAAAGAGAACATAAAAGAAATTGCAGAGCAACTTGACTGTGGTTTTCGTGCTTTCATTCATAAATCAACAGGGCAACTTTTGTTCATACCAGATAAAAAACACTTGATTGATGTTGACCTTTCACTTTGGAGCGAAGAACTTGAATAATAAGATAATAACGTTACTGATTACTTTGAAATTGAAAAGTGATCTTCAAGAGAAGCTTATGAAAAAATGAATGATTTTGTTAACCAGCTCACGGATAGTAATTTGCAAAGCATACTGTTCGAAGCATTAAGCAGGAAAAAACCATTTCAAGCCTTCAAATTCGTAATTGACAATTCAGGCGATTTTAGACAACAATGGTTCGACTTTAAAAATGAACAGTTAAAAAAATGGGTTATGGAAAAATATTATTAAATGATACAGCAAAACAATTGAAAGATATGGGATATGAATATATTGTATTAGAACCAGCTGGTAAAACAGAACAAGAATGTGGTAGTGGGAAGGGTTTAGTACAATTATATAATAAATATGGTTTTAATAAGGAATTAAATAATATGATACTACCACATGGTATGACTTA
>CAZHPL010000306.1:0-3508 GCA_964534495.1 uncultured Lishizhenia sp. | reverse complement strand
TATATGATGTCCAGTGAATACAAGAAATCCCAAAAGTTATTAAAGAAGTGTATCAAGATAAATCCAAGATTTTCAGCTGCTTATGCTTCATTGGCCTATCAAATGTATCAATTCGATAAATCAGATTATAAACTTGCAAAATCGTATATTGATAAAGCTATCGAATATGAACCTCGTGATAATAAATTAATTCTTCACCGTGGATTTATTCTATTGGGTTTAAAAAGGTATAAAGAAGCCATGCGTGATGCTGATTTTATGATGAAAGACGATTTTGCAGACCCTATAAATAGAATTGTTTTAAAAGTGAATATTTATCAAGCGGAAGGTAATAAAAAAGGATTAGTCAGTTTTCTGAAAACCAATAATATTGCTCAAAATGGGTTCATATTTGATCTTGATTTTAGTTTACAAGTGGGAGCCATTTATGAAGAAATTAATGAACCTAAAAAAGCCTGTGGAATGTATCGCAGTGCTGCTGAACCTTACAAAATGATGAACGAAAAAATTCCTGATGTTTTAATTTTGAAATTGAAGAACTGTCATTAGTCTAAAAACAATTCAATTTTCTCAAAAATATACGCCTGCTGCTCTTCCGTCAAACAATAAGGTGGATTGATAAAAATCACATTACCTAAAGGTCGCATGAGCAATCCGTTATCTAAGAACCAAGTATAAGCTTTGCGTTTGAAATTGGAAAAATAACCAGGGTCATCCACATTGATTTCCAAGGCGAGAATGGTTCCAAATACTCTAACTTCTTGAACTTTTGGATGGTTTGAAATACGTACTGCAAACGCTTCATTTTCTTTTGTTATTCGTTGAATAGCCTCCCAAGTAGTAGCCTTTTCAAAAATGTCTAAACTTGCACATGCCGCAGCACAAGCCAATGGATTTCCTGTAAATGAATGTCCATGTAGAAAGGCTTTAGCCAATTCAGGACTCAAAAAGGCGTCGAAAATTGATTGGGTTGTAACCGTTAATCCAAGTGGAAGCACACCACCGGTCAAACCTTTTGAAAGACAAATGATATCGGGCACAACGTTCGTGTGTTCAAATGCAAAATAGGTTCCCGTTCGTCCCCAAGCCGACATTACTTCATCAAAAATGACAGGTGTTTCGATTTGCTGAGCCGATTGCGTAATGGATGCTAAGAAATCAATAGGGTAGGTTCTCATGCCCGCTGAACCTTGAATGATTGGCTCAACAATCAGCGCCACATATGCGTTTGTTTCCAGTTTTGCCTTAGCAATCGCAGCAATTTCTTTCCAGTTTTCTTTGGTTGGAAAAGGAAGGTAATCCACTTCGAAAAAAAAAGGTTCGAAAGGTCGATTAAAATAATCCCTTTCACCAACAGACATTGCGCCAAAAGTATCTCCGTGGTATGCACCTTCTAAGGCCAATATTTTCTTGCGTTCAGAACCTTTGTTGTGCCAATATTGAATGCACATTTTTAAGGCAACTTCAATTGCGGTTGATCCATTATCCGAGAAAAATACTTTCTGCAATGAATCGGGTAGGAGTTTTGCAATTCTTTCCGCTAACTCGCTGCCTTTATCGTGCGTTGCACCAGCAAAAATGATGTGGTCTACTTGTTCAAATTGTGTTTGAATGGCTTTTGCAATGTGCTCATTTCCATGACCGTGTACATTTACCCACCAAGACGAATTGCAGTCAATATAGTTTTTTCCATCGGAAGCTGTCAAAATGGCATCCTTCGCTTTAACAATATGCAAAGGAGTGGGTTCTGTTTGAACTTGTGTAAAGGGATGCCAAACATACTTTTCATCACGTTGTTTCCAACTCATAGTGCGAAATTTTTTAACGTACCAGCTTCTATTTCTGCTTCAACAAATTCAGTTAAAGTGTTTTTTGTAACTCCTTCAAAATGTGGAATATGTAGAAGCTTTTTTAAACCGGTTGTTGCTGTAATGAGTGACATCGTTTCAGGTAATTCTTCTCCAACAAAGACAATTCCAAGAATTTGAATGTTGCGGTTTTTAAGCGCTTCAATACTCAGTAAAGTATGATTAATACTTCCAAGGTAATTTCTTGAAATTAAAATAGTTGGAATATTCCACTTCGATAATAAGTCGATGTAAAAATCACCCTTTGAATTGAGTGGAACCAATAAACCTCCTGCGCCTTCAATGAGTGTTAAACGATTATTTTGTGGTAGCGTTAACGCATCTAGATTGATTTCTCTATTTTCAAGTTTGGCTGCCGCATGTGGGGAAAGTGGATTTTGGAAAACATACCTAGAAGGCAAGGTTTTGAACCCATCGAAAGCAACGAGTTTTTCAACTTTCATGCTATCTGTATTGTCCAATTCCCCTGATTGAACGGGTTTCCAATAATCGGCTTTCAATAATTGACACAAAACAGCGCTAGAAACCGTTTTTCCAACATCTGTTCCGATTCCACTTATGAAAATGTGATTGTATTTCATCCTTTTTTATAAAACAAACCTAAAAATTCGCGATTTCCATCACCACCCAAAATAGGAGAATCTATAACAGCCTCAAAGGCTAATTGATTCAGAGCGCACATATTTTTTATCCGTTCAATTACTTCAGGATACAAAGTCGTGTTTTTTACAATTCCATTTTTATTCAAATTCGCTTTTCCAACTTCGAACTGAGGTTTTATCAATAAAACAACCCACGCGTTTTCTTTTAAAAAAGCATGAACAAATGGAATCGTTTTCTCAAGCGAAATAAATGAAACATCCACAACTAAAACATCCACAAGCTCTGGGATAAGTTTAATAGTCAATTCACGAACATGTGTTTTTTCAAGATTTATCACTTTTGAATCCGCTGCAATTTTAGGATGCAATTGCTTGTGACCAACATCCACACAATACACTTTTTCTATTCCGTTATGCAATAAAACCTCCGTAAATCCACCTGTTGAAGCACCTAGATCAATAGCTATTTTGCCTGTACAATCTAAATTCCATTTCTCAAATGCTTCCAATAACTTTAATGCACCTTTGGAAACCCATGGAATTTCTTCTGCAATCATTTGTATAGCAACATCTTCTGGAAATTTCTTGCCTGTTTTAGTGATTAATTTACCATTCACCAAAACGCCTGATTCGGAAATAATTTGTTCTGCTCGAACACGAGAACTCACTAACCCTCTGTCAACTAATATTTTATCTAATCGAATTTCTTCTGACATAATTGCAAAGATAGTTGAGAAAAACATGCTGCGTACCATTCTCATTTTTTGAAATGCAATTGAATGTGTAACTTCGCAGCAGAGAATTGTTTTTCAGTCGTTTAAAATGGCAAAGACTCCCAAAATAAATAAGGACAAATTACTACAAATCAATGTAGCTGCTTCGCGTGAAAGTCAACGTGAACAAGGTTTTTTTGATGGTAGATTTGTGCAACGCGCTGAACCATCCAAGAAAGTGTACAAGCGAAAAAGCAAACACAAAGACCAAGAAGACTGAAAAAAAGGAGTTTAATTGCGTTGATAGCTTGTAAAATCAGAATAA
>CAZHPL010000305.1:0-3520 GCA_964534495.1 uncultured Lishizhenia sp. | reverse complement strand
ATGAGCATGCGGGAAATATCCCAACAAGAAGCTGTGAAGCTTACAAAATTGATGAGAAAGAATCAATGTTCTTCTCCTGACCAACAACTACCGAAAGGAGAAAAGGTATTCCTTCATTAGATGAACATCTGTTTATCAGAAGGAATTTGTTTGTTGTTGTTTGTTTAAAAAAGAGCCGTGCATTGCGATGTACGGCTTTTTTAGTTTATTACAAGGAATTTTTGAGATGTATAAATTGGATTTGACGGGTCAAAAAATCTATTGCGATAACGATTAGGACATTGTATGGTTTATTTTTAACTTAGTAAAGTTCTTTCTTGTATATCAAGTGTACAAAATTGAGATTAATGAAAATGGAAGAGTGGAAACCCTATAAAAAACGAAACCCACTAGTTTGAATTGCTTCAGGGACTAATGGGAATAAGATAAAACAAATGTAAGGCGAAAATTTGAAAATGCAACCAAAATCAAAAAATAATGAAATATAGCGACTTTACAAGCATATTGACCAATGCCCGAATGAATCGCTATCTGTTAGCTTGCGGGGGAAATACCCGTAAGGCAATGACACTTTACAGAAAAAACTTACAACTCACTCAAGAACTATTTACCGTAATCAGTTGCTTTGAAGTAGCTCTAAGAAATGCTATAGATGCTACTGTTTCTACTTCATTAGGAAACGACTGGTTAAGAAATGAAGCTGCTATTGGTGGGGTATTTGATACGCCAAGGTGTCGTGTTACAAAAGACAATATTAACGATGCTATAAACAAATTACATACATATAGTCATCATAAATTGGTTGCTGAATTAGGCTTTGGTTTTTGGCGTTTTATGTTTGCTCAAAACCAGTTCAATGCTACAGGTCGAATAATGTTAAGAGTATTTCCATCAAAACCAATATCAACACCTGCTATACAATATAACAACATATACATTTTTAATCAGTTGGCTCAACTTAATAATATAAGAAACAGAATGGCTCATCACGAACCAATTTGTTTTTTACCGGGACAACCCATAAAAGATACCAGATACGCAAGACAACACTATCATTTAATTTTACAGTTATTTCAATGGATGCAAATTGATGAATCGGCATTACTTTATGGTTTAGACCACATAAATACAGTCTGCAATGAAATAGACAATTTATGAACCATGAAATTCAAGGTCAATTGTTTTCAAAGTATTTTTCATTCAGAGAATTATGAATTAACAAAACTGTAATAAAATGACAGAAACTATTTTAAAATCAATACTATTCGGGTTTGGAATTTATTCGATTGGGTTCTTCTTGATTAAGCGATTGCTTTCTGAAACATTGAAAATTAAAATAGAAAAATTTGACAATTCTGCATGCACATTCATTTCAGTAATTGGATTAACCTACCTTTTAGTTTGGTTTGGAACTTTGCTTTTTCAATATAGCAACCAAGAAGACGCTACTGCAATTTATCAAATAAAAAGTAGACTATTCGGAACCTATTGGGTCAGTTATTGGCTTCCACTATTGCTTTTTTTATCCAGTCAGTTATTGTGGATTAAAAAACTTCGTGAAATACACTTGATAAGAATTGTAATTGCGCTTTCATTGATTGCACCCATGCAAAGTTTTCTAATCGCTTTGACAACAGTGCATCGAGATTATTTGCCGAGTACATGGACGATATCAATCTCCTCAAGAATAATTGAATGGTTGTTTAGTATTGGGATTTTTGGTCTTACAGCTTTAGCGTTCCACTTGGTAAAATTAAGATTTAAGCGATTGAAAGACGTTTAACCAACGCATTGAACCAAATCACAAATTTCACTTAGAAAAGCTGATTATTCTAAACCCAAATAAGTTAGAACATAAGTTTTTCGCAAAGCATAAGCAGCAAATCTTAATATACTATCAACCGCCATTCATACCTCACTATTGTTTAACTCACAATAAATTACGAACTTCGTGTCTATGAATATCAAACAATATATTGAGATTAATTCTGAAAAGCGATTCGGCAAACCGATAATCATTGGAACTCGAATTTCTGTAGCTGATGTTTTAAATTGGTTGGCAAATGGAATGTCCAGAGAAGATATTATCTCAGATTTTCCTGAACTAAATAAAGAACAAATAAATGCATGCTTGTTTTTTGCTGCATCTCGAGAAGGACATTTAGGGATTGCATCATGAAACTGCTGTTCGATCAAAATATTTCACACCGGTCATTAAATTGTATACAAGATATTTTACCTGAATCAAAACAAGTCAGAGAATTAGGACTTGAAAATTCTTCAGACAAAAAGATTTGGGAATTTGCTAAAGAAAATAATTATATCATTGTAACCTTTGATGCTGACTTCTATGACTTTTCGCTTGTATGGGGGCACCCACCGAAAATCATTTGGATTAGAACTCATAATCAGACCACAAAAAACATCGAGAAACTACTTCGTAACTACCTGTCTACACTACAAGATTTCCTAAAAGACAATCAACTAGCATGTTTGGAAATACTTAATGTCCAATTACCTTAAAGTGAGTACCAAATACTTTAAAAACTTCAAAGATTGAAAAGATGAACCACCAATTGAATTATCTATTATTTACAATATTTGTTCACTCCAAATGAAAATCAATCAGTGACAAATGCTGTTGAACAAAAGGTGCTGTATTAAAAATAACTGCATCAAAATCCACTATCCCAATATTTTTGGAAATAGCAAACGTTCTATTATTGTAATAATTTGGACCAATGTCTTTCGTTTTTAGCGTAAAGCAAGGATATGTTTTACCCAAAATGGAAAGGGAAGGATTGTAGGAATCCACCACCACAGAATCATAGTAAATACCTTGCCAATCATCCCCAACATGGAAAGGAAAATGCATAGAAAAATAGCTAAAAACAGACGTTTCATAATTCGAACTTTCGAAAAGTAACGCATTGCTTCCACTTGTGATTACAACCGAATCGATAATGTTTCCATTTTTAGTAAAAACACAATCATACTTCTTTTCTGTACCTACTAGTGCGCCACTTAGTACACGAAACTCAATCGTGTCCACCACATTTGTTAACGCATCTGTTCGCTGATACCGCCACCAATTTCCCAGATTAATGGGAAAGGAAGTTGCTGTAAAATCGCTCGCTTGCTCCACTTTTTTGTGGCACGACGTAAAGCTCAATAGCACGAGGCAAGCAAACAAAATCTTTTTCATTATTTCACTTTTACTTGTAAACGTAATTAAACATACTGAGGTATAATCGACTATGAAAATTATGTGGCCGCCTTCCCTCCTATTGGCCAACGCAACCGTCTCCGCCTGCAAGTTTGCTTACGGAATCTGTACGCCAAACTTCCTTGCAAAAAGAGCTTCTTTCAGTCGCTTTTCTGCGCGGGTGGCTGACCGTTTCGTTTCGCAAAGCTTTCCGTCTGCGCCGGGGCGTGGGAATTGATTTGAAAATGAATTAATTTGAAAATTTGAAAATGGGTGCTACACTCGTTACTCGGATTAAAGAATTTTTCTTCGAAG
>CAZHPL010000304.1:0-3560 GCA_964534495.1 uncultured Lishizhenia sp. | reverse complement strand
GGTAATCTTTCCTGAAATTCAAGATGTTTTCAATATTCGCACCACGGAAAGAATAGATACTTTGTGCATCATCTCCTACCACACACAAATTTTCGTATGCAGCTGCCAAGCGTTTCACAATCAAGTATTGCGCATAGTTCGTATCCTGATACTCATCCACCAAAATGAACTTAAATTTCTGTTGGTAGTAATGAAGAACTTCAGGGAAATCGCGCAGCAAGACGTTCGTAAAGTACAATAAATCATCAAAATCCATTGCACCTGCTTTCTGACAGCGATTGGCATAAGCTTGGTAAATACGTGCCATTTCAGGACGACGAGACTGCTTGTCTTCTATTTTAATCTCGTCATTCATCGCATAAGCTTCCGGTGAAATCAAATTGTTCTTAGCTGCTGAAATACGCCCAAAAACATTGCTTGCCTTGTAGGTTTTATCGTCTAGATTGAACTCTTTGATGATGTCTTTAATCAAACTTTTCGAATCCTGTGTATCGTAAATCGTGAAATTATTCGGGAAACCAATTCGATCGGCATTGAAACGCAAAATTTTGGAAAACACGGAGTGAAAAGTTCCCATTGTAATGTTTTTCGCTTCTGGGCCTCCAACAATATGACCAATTCGCTCTGTCATTTCACGAGCAGCCTTGTTGGTAAACGTTAAAGCAAGAATATTGAAAGGATCGACGCCTTGCTCCATCATGAAAGCAATTCGGTAGGTTAAAACACGTGTTTTTCCGGAACCAGCACCGGCAATAACCATCGTTGGACCGTAGATATTTTCCACGGCAACCCTTTGACTGGCATTGAGTTCATCTAGATACGACATAGTAATTTGAAGATTTCAAAAATAGGAATTAAGATGTGGTTTTAGGAGATACAACAAGCCAAAATTCGTGAAGTTTTAAACATAGGTAAAGAAAGTTGGAAATTAGACAATTAAAGTAATGAGAACATTTATAGAATATGACTTTCAATTAACAGCAACTTCAGCAATATGAATTTTACATTCATGTCAAGCAAAAGCGTTTTTCTAAGGATGCAAGAAATCGAAAGTTCAACTATATTTAAACAAAAAAAGCATATGTCAAAACAGATTTTTATCAATCTTGCCGTGAAGGACGTGCAAAAATCCATGGAATTCTATACAGCTCTTGGGTTTGTCAATAATCCTCAATTTTCAGATGAAGCTGGAAAATGTATGGTTTGGAGCGAATCCATTTATTTGATGATTCTTTCCTATGAGAAATTTAAACTCTTCACCAACAAACCTTTAGCTGATACTAAAAATGCAATTGCGGGCTTATTTTCACTACAAGTTGAAAGCACGGATGAAATGCATCAACTATTGGAAAAAGGTCTACTAGCAGGAGGAATTGAGCCAAACGAAATGCGTGACATGGGTTTTATGGTACAACGAACTATTGAAGACGCGGATGGTCACACTTGGGAAATCTTTCACATGGACATGAGTAAATTTCCAGTTGCTTAATTGTTTGGTATGAAAAATTTCACACTTGGATTTTTGCTTTTCGTAAATGTAATGGGATTTTCACAAGCTTTAAAATCCTCATCCAATAATGGTTCAAAGCCTTTTATTTTGGGTACAATTGAACAAATTTATTCCAAAGAGCTAAATGAAACACGAACTGTAAACATCTATTTACCTGCTGATTACAACCCAAAAGACAGCATGAAATATCCAGTTATTTATTTATTGGATGGTTCAGCAGATGAGGATTTTATTCATGTAGTTGGATTGGTTCAATTTAATACGTTTGAGTGGGTTAATCAAATGCCAAAATCAATCGTTGTCGGAATTTCCAATGTAGATCGAAAAAGAGATTTTACGTTTCCAAGTTCTGTAGAAAGTGACAAGCAATTTGTTCCAAATTCAGGTCATTCAAAAGCGTTTATTGCATTTTTTGAAAAGGAATTGCAGCCTTTCATTTCTAGAAACTACAAGGCAAATGAACAAAAAACACTAATTGGACAATCTTTAGGTGGTTTGTTGGCAACTGAAATTCTAAATAATAAGCCAACTCTTTTTACGAATTACATTATCATTAGTCCAAGTTTATGGTGGAATAATGGTTCTTTGTTGGATACAGATTTTACTAAATTTTCGGCTTCGTTCAAACAAAAAACCAAGATTTTCATTGCTGTTGGAAAAGAAGGACTTACTCCCACAGCTGCACCTCGAGTAATGGAGGTGGATGCCAATAGTTTAGCTGATAAGTTAACCTCTACAAATTCTAAATATTGTTCGGTATATTTTGATTACTTACCACTTGAAAATCATGCTTCCATAATGCATCAAGCGCTGATGAATGCTTTTAAATGGATGTATTCTGAAAAGTAACACTCTCTTCTTACAAAAAATTGAAAACAAAAAAAGCCGTAGATAACACCTACGGCTTTCATTATATAAAGGTTAATATGATTACTTTTTAATTTGAATTGAAACTGTTTTTTCAACTGAATTACCTATCAATTTCAATTTGTATTGTCCAACTGGCAAGTTACTTAAATCTAAAGTTGTATTTCCATTGATAACAAATGTACCAACGTTTCTACCTGACATATCAAAAACGTTTGCAGCATTAAACTGATGAATGTCTTCTCCTTGCACAAATACAATTCCATTTGATGGATTAGGAAAAACAGAAACTTTAACTACATCTTTATCTTCAATTCCAGCACATGCATCAACTGTGATTGTTGAAGTTGCTGTGTTTGTACAACCATTTTGGTTTACATAGTACAAGATATTGAAAGTTCCTGCTCCTGCTGCAGATGGGCTAAAGTTATTTCCTGTCACACCTGTACCTGAATAAGTTCCTCCTACTGGCAAACCACCTGTTAGAGCAAATGAAGGATCTGAAACACATACATTATTAAAGGCTGCCAAAGTTACATTAGGAAGTGGATTAATTGTTAATGTAAATGTTGCTGGTGTACCTGCACAACCATTTAAAGTTGGTGTAACAATGATAGTAGATGTCCCTGCTGTTGCCGCTGTAAATGAAGCGATGTTACCTGTGCCTGAAGTAGGAAGTCCGATTGCTGTATTGTCATTTGCCCAATCAAAAGTTGCACCATTTGTTCCAGTAAAATTAATTGCAGTTGTAGGGCTATTTGCACATCCTGTTGCATTTCCTGGGTTTGTAACGGTTGGAGTTGGATTCACTGTCGCTACAACCATTGAACGAGCTGAAGGACAACTTCCAGTGTTTGCTTCAACATAATAGTTAGTTGTTGTTGAGATAGATGGTGTTGTAAATGTATTTCCAGTTCCTTAAGCTGTTCCTCCTGTTGCAGCACTATACCAAGAAAGAGTTCCTGCAGAACCTGTAGCGGATAATGTTACTGTTCCCGTTCCACAACGTGAAGCTGGTGTTGTTCCCGTAATCGTTGGACCAGGAGTTACAGTTGCCACAACAGCAGTTCTTGAAGATGAACAGTTGTTCGAAACTGCTTCAACGTAATAGGTTGTTGTAGTTGAAATAGAAGGTGTTGTATAAGAAGAACCTGTACTCACCGCTGTTCCACCTGTTGGACTT
>CAZHPL010000303.1:0-3580 GCA_964534495.1 uncultured Lishizhenia sp. | reverse complement strand
AATTTACATGCTGAGTTAACGTATTAGTTCAACACCTCTAGTTTCATTAATATAGATTGCTTTTTTTGCGAAAAGGATTTCTCAATTCTTTATTCTGGACAAAAAAGAATGCACTTCGCATAAACAGCGAATATTTCTCCTTACAGTCGAAATGACAACAAAAGGGCTGATTAGCGAAAATGCCTTGCATTTTCGCACAAGCTATCACCTCCACCAGTCTTTCAGAACATTGGTGAGGAATATGAAAAAGCTCAAAAAGAATGGGTTTGTGGTATATTTCTTTGTTGTTTAGAAAAGAAGCTTTGGATAAATGTTCTGTTTAATTGTAAAACTTTTCGGGTCTTGTGGAAAACAAAATTCCGCGCTAAAAGGAAGGTGTAGTACTTTTGTGCCATGCTTAAAAACACACTTATTGCCTTGTTTTTGTTACAGTTGACTTTTTCTTTTGGTCAATTACAAGCGATTCAGAATCAAGCAGATTATCCCTTTTTATTGCATTTGCCGGCGGATAGTGTTATGAAAAACAAACCTGCTGTCTTGATTTTCTTGCACGGTAGAAGTTTATCTGGAAACAATTTGGACATGGTAAAAAAATACGGTGTTATCCATGAAATTGAAAAAGGAAGAAATATTCCTGCAATTGTAATTGCACCTCAAGTTCCAGCAGGAAAATCGTGGGAAGCAGACAAAGTATTGAGTGTTTTACAATTCGTTCAACGTACTTTTAACACCGATTCTACACGCGTTTACGTTACAGGAATGAGCCTGGGCGGATACGGTACAATGGATTTTGCAGGAAAATACCCTGAAATTGTTGCGGCGGCAGTTGCTTTGTGCGGAGGAGGAAATACCAATGACAGTTGCAACCTTTCTTCGATTCCACTTTGGATTCAACATGGAGACAGAGATGGAGCTGTACCGCTTTCAGAATCTCAAAAAATGGTCAATGCTATTCGTAATTGCAATGGTGGCCCCCAATTAAAATTTACAGTTGTTCCTGGAGCCAATCACGGTGATTTGGAAAGAGCTTTTCGAACAGACGAATTATATGATTGGTTATTTCAATACGTAAAAGAGCCTTAATTAGGAAAACCAAACATCTGTAATCACATCAAAACCTGCGAAATCGTTCAAACGTTTAATTATTATTGATTTACCAATCAACAATTGTTCTCGCATGACAGAGGAGTCTATTGATAAGTACAACATTTTGTTTTTAATGTAAATGTCTTTCGTGCGATGTGCGACAGCTGGTCCCATTAATTCTGGCCAAGCAGCAATGACATCTAGCTCCTTCATTTTTTTATCCAATGAATACGCTTTCATCAATTTATCAACGATGTCCTTCAAAGGTTGCTCTTTCGAATCACGTTTATTTTCGTTCATGCATCCAAGTTAAACATTAAACTGCGAAACATCACCATTTTCCACTTGAAATAATTTCTTCTCAACTTGAAGTGATTCAAACAATTCCAACATGCGTCGTGGGTCGGTGTCAGTTACCATCACTTGACCAAAATAATCAGTTGTGACTAGTTCCAATAATTTTGCCACGCGTTCATTGTCGAGTTTGTCAAAAATATCATCCAACAACAAAATGGGCTTTTGACCGGAATGTTGTTTTAACCAATCGTATTGTGCGATGCGAAGTGCAATTAAAAATGATTTTTGCTGTCCTTGTGAGCCAAATTTCTTTACGGGATGACCTTTGATGGTAAACACTAAATCATCCTTGTGAATTCCGACATTGGTGTATTGCGTAGCGGCATCTTTTCGTTCGGATTCCTTCAGCAACTGGGTAAAATCACCGACATTCAATTGCGAGCGATATTCGATGCCAACTCCTTCATGATGGTCTCCAATTTGATTGTAAAACCGATTAAAAACAGGAATAAACTCTTCGAGAAAACGCTTCCTCTTTTCATGAATTTGCTCGCCATACTGCACTAATTGAAAATCCCACACTTCAATGGACTCACGATCAAAAATGCGGTGCTCAAACATGTTTTTCAAAAGCGCATTACGTTGATCTAAGACTTTTGAATAATACTGAATTTGTTGCAAGTATTCTTTGTCTATTTGCGACAAAATTCCGTCCATCCATTTGCGACGCATTTCACTTCCTTCAGCAATTAAATCACCATCATAAGGCGATATGAAAACAACTGGGAATTTTCCGATATGATCCGACATGCGTTCGTATTCCTTTTTATTGATGCGAATCGACTTTTTTGCACCCACTTTAAAGGCAATGTTTACCGCAAAGTCCTTTTCATCTTTTTGCCAGTTTCCATTCAAACTAAAATATGGCTCATCAAAGCGCACATTTTGGCGATCAGCAGCATTCAAATACGATTTACACATGCTTTGAAAATAGACAGCGTCCAAGAGATTTGTTTTACCACTTCCATTCTTTCCAACAAAACCATTTACCCCGTCAGAAAATGTAATTTCCGTTTCGCGCAAATTTTTAAAATTCAATAGATGGAGTGATTTGAGAAACATTTCAGCGCAAATTTAGCCTTAATTTGAAGATGACATTTATAAAAACGAGGCAACTATTTCAACAAAGTGAAGTTATGTAAGTACTACCTAAGCCTACAGAGATGAAATATTCCGTCATTTTGCTTTTTATTCTATTTGGTAACATTGGGTTTTCTCAAATAGTATTCTCAAATCAAGGAGCACCAGTAGATTCAATACTCAATAGCCTGATTGGAGAAGGCTTAACCATTTCAAATGCAGTAATAAACTGTCCATCAAACGCATATAGCACTTTTGCCAATGGGAATTCAACAAATATTGGAATTAACAATGGAATTATTCTTAGCACAGGCAATGTAAATACACTTAATGGTCCTGGCTCATCATTTTGGAGTTTCAACAATCAAACCTCATACTACGATCCCCAACTTATGTCGCTTGACACCCATGCTCATTATGATTGTTGCATACTAGAATTTGATATAGTTCCAACTTGTCCATCCCTTCAAATACGCTTTGTATTCGGTTCAGAAGAATACCCAGAATTTGTTAGTTCAGGCTATAATGATGCTTTTGGATTTTTTATTAGTGGCCCAAATCCAAGTGGTGGAATGTTTACGAATGAAAATGTTGCTTTATTGCCTGATAATTCAACAATCGTTAGCATCGATAATGTAAATGCTAGTTCAAATGCTTCCTATTACATCAACAATGCAAGTGGTCAAGATGTAAAATTGGATGCGATTACAACGGTCTTAACACAAACATTATCCATCGTTCCTTGCCAAACCTATCACTTTAAATTGGCTATTGCGGATGCAGGTGACCAAATATATGATTCAGGTGTTTTTGTTGATTTTTTAACCTGTAATTCTGTTATGGTAGCAAATGCATCTGGCACACCCGAATCTTGTGCTGGAAATGATGGAATTGCATCTGTCAATGTATCTGGAGGAGTACCTCCCTACACAATAACTTGGAACACACCTACTCAACAATCAGGATCTACTTTGGCAGGATTAGCTCCTGGAAATTATCAAGTTACTGTTTCTGACATAAGCACTTGTAATCCACCAATTGTTCAGGACGTTACAAT
>CAZHPL010000302.1:0-3590 GCA_964534495.1 uncultured Lishizhenia sp. | reverse complement strand
GATTCGCAGAGGAATGGTTGAAATGGGTGGAAAAGCCTATGTAAATGGAAAAATAGTTTGTGAAGCAGAAATGTTAGCACAAGTCATAAAAGATAAAGCTTAATGATTAGTTCACTTGCGCACATTTCAAAGGACGCACAACTAGGGCAGGGAGTTCGTGTAGAGGCTTTTTCTACCATTTATGAAGATGTAATTATTGGAAATAATTCGATTATTCACCCTAATGTGACCATTTATCCGGGAACAAGAATTGGTGAAGATTGTGAGATTTTCCCGGGCGCTGTAATTGGCGTAATTCCTCAAGATTTAAAATTTGATGGTGAATATACGACTGTCGAAATTGGTAATAACACCAAGATTCGCGAATGTGTGACGATTCACCGAGCAACCAAAGACAAATGGAAAACAACTGTCGGAGATAATTGCTTGTTAATGACTTACGTTCACATTGCGCATGATTGTCAAATCGGGAACAACGTGATTTTAGCAAGCTATACGGGTCTCTCTGGACACGTTCAAATTGATGATTTTGCCATTCTCGAAGGTAAAGTGGCAGCCCAACAATTTGTTCACATTGGGAAGCACGCATTTATTGCGGGTGCTTCACTTGTTCGGAAAGACGTGCCCCCATTTATCAAAGCTGCAAGAGAGCCTTTAACGTTTGCAGGAGTTAATTCTGTAGGCTTGCGAAGAAAAGGATTTGCGGATGATTTTGTTCGAAACGTAGAAGATATTTACCGCATGTTGTATGTTCAAAACAGTAATCTTTCGAAAGGAATCAAAGCCGTTCGAGAAAGTATTGAAGAATGTGAGGTGCGAGAAGAAATTTTGAATTTTATTGAAAAATCTGATAAAGGTGTTATCCGCGGAATGATTTAATATGCACAGAGGAGAAATAATTGAAATACGCATTAATGACTACGCATTTGGTGGTCGTGGAATTGCGCGACTGGAAACAGAAAATGGAGCATTTGTCGTTTTTGTGGACAATACTTTTCCTGGGCAACTCGTTCGAGCCAAAGTAGATGTGAAACGTAAAAATTATGCGGAAGCAAAATTAGTTGAAATCATTGAACGTTCATCTGAAGAAACAATGGTCCAATTCCAAGAAATATCAGGTGCACCCTATATTTTTGTACCCGTTTCTTTGCAAGAAGAAATTAAGAAAACATCCACATTAACTACTTTTCGTAAGTTATCTGGAATTCAAGCAGAAGAATATTTTGACACGTTTGTTTCTTCTCCCAATCATTATTTCTACCGCAATAAAATGGAATATAGTTTCTCTTCCATTGAACATGATTTGGAAACGGGAGAAGAAAAAGATGATGCTTTCGCACTTGGATTTAAACGTCGTGGCACTTGGTGGAAAGTAGAGAGTTTGAATAAACCATCTGGTCTTTTTGACCAAGAATGGGAAGAGAAATTAAGAGAAATCAGAATTTACTTGCAAAAAACAGGATTACCTGCTTGGCATCCACCTCGTAAAACTGGTTTTTTCAGACATATTATTGTACGTAAATCCTTTGCTACGAACGAATTATTGGTGAATCTTGTCACTTCAACAGATGAAGAAAACCAATTCGATATACAAGCATTTGGAGCATTTATACAATCACTTTTTGGTGAAAGAATTGCAGGTTTACAACATACTATAAACGACAATGTTGCCGATCGCGCAAAGATAGAAAACGGTGAGTGTAACCTGATTTTTGGCAAGCCATTTATCGAAGAAACATTATCCGGCCTTACTTTTCAAATCAGTATGGAAAGTTTCTTTCAAACGAATCCAAAATGCGCAGAATTGCTGTACGCAAAAGCCTTAGACTATGTGTTTGAGCGTGAAATTGACAGCAGTAAAGTTGTCATGGATTTGTTTTGTGGAACGGGAACTATCGGTCAATTATTAGCACAACGCAATCCAAATGTGCAAATTGTTGGGGTGGATATCGTGGAAGAAGCCATCGAAGACGCGAAGAAAAATGCAAAGAAAAACGGAATCCATTCTATTTCATTTTATGCAGCCGATGTTGGCAAATTCCTTAAACAACATCCTGAGTTTAATGATAAAATTGATACCATCGTTCTTGACCCGCCAAGAGCAGGTATTGCTCCTAAAACGCTTTTAAAAGTTATCGAACTGGGAGCCGAAAATATTGTTTACATATCGTGTAATCCTTCGACACAGGCAAGAGATGCAGACACTTTACAGAAACACGGTTACCAACTAGAGAAATATGCTTTGGTGGACCAATTTCCACACACAGGACACATCGAATCGATTGCAAAATTCTCAAAGAAATGAAAGTTGAAATCTTAGCCATTGGTGACGAATTACTGATTGGTCAAACGATCAATACAAATGCATCTTGGTTAGGTCAAGAATTATCTTTAATCGGCGCTCGAATTATTCGTACGACAGTCGTTTCGGATACAAAAGAGGCCATTAGTGGTGCCATTGAAGCTATTTTCCCAGATACGGATTGTGTTTTGATTACGGGTGGTTTAGGACCAACAAAAGATGACATTACGAAACATACTTTATGTGAGTTGTTTCAAACTGAATTACGCATCCATCCTCCCACATTGGAAAAAATCGAAGCCTTTTTTGCAAAGCGAAATCGTCCTATGCTTGAAGTGAATATCCAACAAGCTGCTTTACCCGTTGATTGCATCATTCTCGATAACGATATGGGAACTGCGGCTGGTATGTGGTTTGAACGCTTTGGAACGGTTTTTATCAGCATGCCCGGCGTTCCGTACGAAATGAAACATATTTTTTCGGAAAGAGCGATTCCGCGTTTGCGCGAGAAATTTCAGTTGAAATCTATTTTTCACAAAACAGCCTTGACACAAGGAATTGGCGAATCATTCTTAGCTGAAAAATTAGAAAACTGGGAAAATGAAATCCGCGAAAGAGGCTTAGGTTTGGCCTACTTGCCTTCTCCAGGATTAGTTAAACTTCGCATTACTTCTTACAATGGAAAAGAAGATGAACCCATTATCGATGCTTACTTTGAACGATTAGCTAACGAAATTCCACAAGCTTTATATGGTTTTGGTGAAGACACCTTACCTTCTGTTGTTGGTAGTATTTTGAAAGAAAAACAACTAACGATTGGAACTGTAGAAAGTTGTACAGCTGGATTTTTAGCAAATCAAATTTGTAGTATTTCCGGTGCTTCTGATTATTTCATGGGAAGTTTGTTGACCTATAGCAATGATTTGAAACACAAAATTGCAGGTGTTTCACAAGAAAGTCTAGCTGCTTTTGGAGCCGTTAGTGAAGAAGTTGCCAAAGAAATGGCACTTGGAGGAAAAACAAAATTGGGTACAAACATTTGTATTGCTACCACAGGTGTTGCTGGTCCAACAGGAGGAACAGAAGAAAAACCTGTAGGATTAGTTTGGGTAGCCATTGCCCTACCCGACCGCGTAATTGCTCGCAAATTTATGTTTGGTGATAACCGCGAACGAAACATTCAAATGACAACGTGGTCAGCACTCAATTGGCTTCGCTACGAATTGGTTCAAGGAAATTAACCCTTTTTCTCCTTATCTTTTCCGTTGATTTTATAGGTATATTGAAC
>CAZHPL010000301.1:0-3594 GCA_964534495.1 uncultured Lishizhenia sp. | reverse complement strand
AAAGATCATTTATTCCAACTTTGCCAGTCAACATTCCTTTTAGTGTGAAATACGAATTGGTTATTGGGTTAAACCAAATTACTTTTTTTGTGTATGATTTTGGGAAACGAACAGCCTCATTGTTTACATATTGATAAGCTAAAACAGCAAAATTAACGCCGCAACTTTTTGCTAACCCAACCCATAACCAAGTACGTGCATTGATTTCTATTAGTTTGTAAAAGCGATCTCTTGTATCCTTTAAAAATTCAATTTCGCAAACACCTGTATAATTTAATTCACGCATTAATTTTTCTGCTGGCTCAACTAATTCTTCAATAAAAGTGCTTTCAGCTAATGTTGCAGTTCCAAACGTTAATGGATGCTCACGTAGTTTTTTACCCATCCAAAACGTCATTAGTTTGCCATCAATAGCAAAACAGGCAACTGAAATCGTTTTGTTTTTTTTGCTCAATGGAAGAACTTCTTGCGTAAAAGTCTCATTGAGAGGAACTTTTGCATTTAATTTTTCAAGATTCGTGCGCAATTCTGAAAGGCTTTTGGAAATGATTGCTTTCGTTTTTGCTTTTTTATAGAAATCTAATCCGAAATTACCTTTTGTAATAACTGGAAAGTTTAATTCGGTTGATTTTAGTTCCTCTAGGGTTTTATACGTTTCAAATTTTGGATAATGAACACCAATTTTATTAGCTAATTGAAGTAAAGTGACTTTGTTGTAAATGTTGTTCAATACGTCTAATCTCGGCGTAATCAACTTGAAATGAGAACTTAATTTATCAAAGTTTCTAGAAATTGTATACACTGCATGGTCATTTGACGGAAGTAGAAGCCAATTCGAAAGTTGATTTTTTTTTGCTAAATCAATTAAAAAGTCTACCAATTCATCTTTGTCAAAGGCTGGACAAATGTGGAAACTTTTACAATATTTGGAATGTTGAGCTAAGCATTTTTGTTTGTCAATAACCCATACAGGAATTCCCATTTCGCCGAGAGCTCTGGTATTTGCCAAACCTTGAACATGTCCCTCAATTATGATAACTCCAGGTTTATTCATAACATGAAGATAGCTTTTTTGCAACAGATTCCGCATCCAATTCCAATGAAATTAATTTGCTTTTGCCATTGGTTGCTTTTTTCGATTCGAAAAATTGAATGGCTTCGCTCAAGTTTTTTGAAAGTTCCATTTCATTTTGCTGGCACACATAACAACCTTCAACACCTTCCAATAACCAAGCAACGTCACCCACATTGGTGGCAACAATTGGTCGATTACATGCCATTGCTTCTTTGATAATATTAGGCGAACCTTCCCATTTTGAGCTTAATAATACACAGGCTGCCTTTTTCGTTTCTTGAATAATTTCTTCATGACTAACATTGTAAACAATTTTTAAATGATAGTCGGGATGCATTTTTGAAAACAAATCAAATGCTGCTTTTGCCAGTAGGTAGTTTTTGGATTCACGATTGGGATCTGCTGCGAAAAGAATTGTTTTTTCAAATGAATCGGTTTCTTTGAATTTCTCTAATTGAACGCCATTTGGCATGACTAAGTAGTTAGTTAATTGTAAGTCGATCGCCATTTGTTTACTTTTAACGATGGTTGTTGACCATGAATTTTGGCTTAAAAAACGTGTAAAAGTTCTTTTCCATCCTTTTAATTGTGCGTCACTTCCCATAAGCGAAACGACTAATTTTAATTTTCTAAAAAGTAGTAGTTTAACCAAACTTGCACTAAATGCTGAAAGGGAATAATGCGCATGAATAACATTGATTTCGGTCTCTTTTCGAAGCAATCGAAGCAATGGAAAAACGGCTTTTAAATAGCCACTGAATCCTTTTCCAATGATTACGTAGTAAATTATAGTATGCCCTAATTTCTCAAGTGCTTCCCCTTGGTTTTTTACCAAAATACTTGGTTCGCCATTGGACTTGTTACCGCTACTAACGAAGAGAATTTTCATTTCTTAATTTCTTTCAAATAGTCCAAAGCGGCAGCTAATCTTAAATCATACGATTCATTTGTGTTAAAATCTCCTTCTTCAAAAATCCATTGGTTGTTGCTATGAATATATCTTCCAATTTTCCCGTCAACTTTCATTTGAAAGGCATCCGATTGACCGAAAATACACTGCATTTCATTAACCAAATAACCTTGCGGACTTTCAAAAATATCTACAGCTTGTGAATGAAAATGATGTTTATCAGTAATTTGCTCGACAAAATCTAGTAATTCAAGTGGCGGATTTCCATAATTTTTCAACAATGAACCACTCGTCATTTCTCCTTGCATCATTTTTTTATGTGCAAAAAAGGAATTGCCTAAACGAACAACTCGCCATTCAAATGTATGTGGAATATGCTCTTGAAATAAAACGAAGTCTTTTTGAACGTCCAAAGCGCGAGCTTTATAAACATCCACTTTGTTTTTTAATTGAGTTGGTTTCAGTAATAAACGAAAGGCACGTTGTAAAATCCTTCCTTTTTTTAAATTAGGACCTACACGTTTTGAAGCTCCTTTTCCGCTGAATGTATTTAGAATATATTGCTCTAAATCTTGTACATGATGAAGAATTTTAACGCCACTTCCTGAAGCTCCAATGTTTGTTTTAGCAACCACAGGAAATGATTTTCGTTCTTGTGCCCAACTTAAAGCTTCCTCTTTTTTGTAAAAAACATGTGTTTGAGGATGCGGTATTTTATTGGCTTTGAGCCAGTATGAAAAGTATTTTTTATTCTCGTAAATGAGTACTTCGGGCAAGGTTGGAAAGCAAGGGATATTTAATTCTCTAACAGCAATTTGTAATCGTTCATCATACATGATTTTAAATGGAGCTGTCAATCCTGAAGGTCTTGTTAGTAGTATATCAGGTTTTTCAAATACAATTTTCTCCAGCCAATCATGTGATGAAATATCAACAATTGCGAACGAAATTCCTTTTTTTTCGCAAGCTATTCGCCATTTTAATTCCGAATCTGCTATTTCATTTTTGAGAATTACCGCTTTCAATTATCTGTTTTTATTTTTTAAAGATAAATCAAAAAAGATAGGGTTGGAGTATCTATGCCAAAAACCTTCGTTTCCCTGATGTTGCTCGGCATTAAAGCTATCAAAATAAGCAGTTCGATTATAATAATTCCAGATTTCATCAGAAATGTTTTCCGCTTTTTCTCTAGCAAATTCACTGTACCAATTCTCGTAACTAAAAGATGGCGTATTTTTAGGGCGAATAATGTACTTTATCCAAGCTCTTTTTATCAAATAATGCGTCATTCCTCGCTTGTAATCAGCAGGTTGATAGCCATTTGATAAATCATATTCTAACAAAGGAGAAAACAAAGAATCGATCAACTCAACGTATAATCTAGGATGTTCTAAAAAAGGTAATTTCTTATTTATTTTTCGCATGAAATGATGTTCACTTGCCGCCAATGTTTTTCTGTATGAAGGAAGCATGTAAACAGGAATTACTTTTTCTGCAAAGTTTCCATATAACCGAATGTCTTGTTGGTGATGAATGTCTCCGACTAAATCATTTATGAAGAATAATTTGTTTCGGTGTTTATCATTGGTCATCCAAGGTAACGCTTTCG
>CAZHPL010000300.1:0-3622 GCA_964534495.1 uncultured Lishizhenia sp. | reverse complement strand
CAAAAAGTTTAATATCAATATCATATTGACCCGTCAATTAATTTCTAAGAATTCGACCGTTTTTAACCAAGCTTTCTAAGCGCTCTAAGGTCTTGCGTTGAGTACACAATTCCAAAAATGCTTTACGCTCAAGGTCTAACAAATATTGTTCTGTAACTACTGTGTTTTCAGATAAGTCACCTCCACAAAGTACGAAACCTAATTTTTCAGAAATTACTTGATCGTGTTCTGACATGTAATTACCTGATTTCATTGTATCAGCACCTACATAAACGATACCTAAACCTTCTTGGCCAACAACCGTGATGTTTTTCTCACGTTTTGGTGGAACGTACCCTTTATTAACCATTTCCAAACATGCTGCTTTCGCTCTTGTCAATTGTAAATCTCTACTTACGATAACTTCATCAACTCCTTCACGCAAATAACCGTAATCAAATGCTTCGTAAGCAGACAATGATACTTTAGCTTGACCAATTGTTAAGAAGCGATCGCGTAAACGGTTTATTTTAATATCTCCGCTGTGCAGCTCTTCAGAAAGACGTTTTGCGAATTCTTTAGAACCTCCACCGCCAGGGATTAAGCCTACTCCAAACTCAACTAAGCCCATGTACAATTCAGCATGTGCAACCACTTTGTCAGCGTGCATTGATAATTCACATCCGCCGCCAAGTGCCATATTGTGCGGTGCTGCAATCACTGGAATGTTACAGTAGCGAATACGCATCATCGTGTCTTGGAATGCTTTTACCGCGAAATTCAATTCATCATAGTCTTGTTCAACTGCCATCATGAAAATCATTCCAACATTCGCTCCAGCTGAGAAGTTTGCGCCCGTGTTTGAAATCACCAAACCTTTGTAGCTTTTTTCTACTAAATCAATGGCTTTGTTGATACCTTCGATTACACCTCCACCAATGGTATTCATTTTTGTGTGGAATTCTAAGTTCAATACACCATCGCCTAGGTCGACAATCGTTGTATCAGCATTACCCCAAACTTTATTTTCAGCACGTAAATTATCCAAAAGAACCAAGTCTTCTGTTCCAGGTATTACTTTGTATGATTTCGATGCAATATCATAGAACAATTTTTGTCCACCTTCAATTTTGTAAAAAGATTCATTTCCAGCAGCCAACATTTCTTTTACCCAATCGGCAACAACATATCCTTCCGCTTCCGCAAGTGCAATACCTTTTTTAACACCCACCATGTCCCAATTTTCAAAAGGACCAAACGACCAAGCATAACCTGTACGAATTGCATCATCAATACTGAACAAAACATCTGAAATTTCTGGAACGCGTTGTGAAACGTAAGCAAATAAAGAACCGTAGTGTTTTCTTAATAAATCACCTGCTTTGGTTTTGTCCATTAACAACATACCCAAACGTGTTTTTAAATCAGGCGCTTGTTTTGCCATTTCAACCACAGGCAATTTCGCTTTTTGCATCGGTTGATATTCTAATGTTTCTAAATTCAATGCAAAACGATTGGTTTTTCCAGAAGCATCTTTTTCTTTGTAATAGAATCCTTTTTTCGTTTTATCCCCCAAGAATTTATTCTCAATTAAGAAATTAAGCACTTTTGATTCTTTCAATGCCATTACCATAGCATCGTCTTTCAAATTCGCTTGAAGCCCTTTGGTAACATTATAAGCTGTATCCAAACCAACTAAGTCACCCAATTTGAATGTTCCTGTTTTTGGACGCTCTAAAATAGCACCTGTTAATGAGTCCGCTTCTTCAATTGTCAAACCTAAATCCTGTGCCAATTCCATCACTTTTGCCATGGAATAAACACCAACGCGGTTTCCAATAAATCCTGGAGTATCTTTACAAAGAACGGTTTTCTTTCCTAAAATACGACGACCGTAATCCATTAAGAAATCTACAACTTCTGGCATTGATTCAGCCGTTGGGATGATTTCTAACAATTGTAAGTAGCGCGGAGGATTAAAGAAGTGCGTTCCTGTAAAATGCTTACGGAAATCTTCGCTTCTACCTTCCAACATCATGTGGATTGGAATACCCGAAGTATTGGATGAAATTAACGTTCCTGGTGTACGGTATTTTTCGATTTTTTCGAATAATTGTTGCTTGATGTCCAAACGCTCTACAACCACCTCAATCACCCAATCACAGTTTGAGATTTTACTTAAATCATCATCGAAGTTTCCAGTTGTGATGCGTGAAACAAATGATTTACGATAAATAGGTGAGGGGTTAGATTTTACAGCAAAGTTCAATGAATTGGTAACAATGCGATTTTTAACTGCTTTGCTGTCCAAAGTCAAACCTTTTGCCGCTTCTTCCGGTGTTAATTCTTTTGGGGCAATGTCCAATAAAATCACTTCACATCCTACATTCGCAAAATGACAAGCGATACGTGAACCCATAACACCCGAGCCCAACACAGCAACTTTTCGAATAAATCTACTCATAATCAATTATTTATTTAGTTCTTTTATTTTTTATCTTCTACCACTTCATCCAACAAATGATCCAAAACGGTCATTACTTTGTGAAAACCTTCCAAATCACGTTTCTTGATTTTTCCAGTTACATCGTCATTAAAGTTAAGGATAAATTTGCGAATCAATTTTCTTTTTTGAATTCCAGCATCCGTCAAATGTACCAATGCTTTTCTACGGTCATCCACACAATCTGATCGATAAATCAAACCGTCTTTTTCCATTGCATTTAACGTTCTTGAAAGTGAAGTAGGTTCCATTCCCATTTTAGGTCCCAATTGCGTACTTGGTGTACCGTTTTTCTCCACCATCATCAAAATAAAACCTGCGGAAGTTGTGATTCCTTCCTTGACAGCCATTTGATTGTACATTCGGGCAATTCGATGCCACGCATGACGAATCATGAAATCAATTAACTCTGGTTTTCCCTCGCTCATAATCGATTACTAAAGTAGCAAAAATAGTTATGCGTGCATATAAAAACAAATTCCATTTGAAAATTATTTTCAACACCTCATTTTCTTAGGATTACATCTTCTTGTTGTTTTATTGGTGCCTATTCCGCCTGCATCTGCAAGTTTGTTGCGCTACACTTTACGCCATTTTACCTTTGCAAACGAGCTTCTTTCAGTCGCTGTTGCATGCGGTGTGGCTGATAGTTCGCACGAACAAAGCTTTCCGTTTCCGTCGGGGCATGGAATTTTTGGGCACAAAAAAAGCCGCTAAAAAAGCGGCTTTAATTTTATTTGAAAGGAAAATTAGTGTTTTTTACAACACTCTTTTTTCTTCGTGCATTCGTTTCCGTTTCCACCTTTCCATTTTCCATTTTCGTCGTAATGTGCTAAACACATTTCTCTTTCTTCTTTAGAACAACCCATTTCGTCACACATTTTAGCGCATTCGTCTTTGGTCATTTTTGAACATTTTGACATGTCACATTTCATTTCACCAGTGCAAGCACCTTCACCGTGACATTTTTTCTCATCATGACATTTAGCTTCACCGTGACATTCTTTTTTACCATCGTGACAAGCCTCCGCTTTACCACCACAATGACCTTCATGTTTCATTTCACATTTAGTACCACAACCTTCTTCTTTTTCAGTAGAAGCACCGTTTCCTAAAATTGGAGCAATAACCAAACCGATC
>CAZHPL010000299.1:0-3624 GCA_964534495.1 uncultured Lishizhenia sp. | reverse complement strand
CCTCACGGCACTCTACGTACACGTCCACTAAATCACCCACTTTTAAATCCGGGTTATAACGGAATTCGTTTGCTGCAACAACACCTTCTGATTTGTAACCGATGTTAACGATTACCTCTTTTTTGTTCAACATTGCAACTGTACCTTGAATTACTTCTTTCTCGTTGATAGAAGTTAAGGTTTTTTCGTAACGATCAGACATTTCTGAACGTTGTACTTGATTGTAACCGTCTAATTGTAACGCTTCCCAATCAAAGTTTTCAAGCCCTTGCGGGTTAATTGATTTTGCCATTTGGCTTTTAAATTTGTATTTCAAACGCTCTATCCATCTGAAAGTTGTGAATAAAAACCGTTGATAGAGTACGGTATTTTTTGAGGGTGCAAAGATAGTGCTATTATTCTGACAATCAACTTTTTTGCTGCTTATTTTTAGTGTTTTCAACTTTTTTTGGCATAACCTTGCGTTTCAGCGTATTTTAAAGCAATTTTTTTAGTAGTTTTCAAGTGAAATTTTAACATGTCACTTTCAGAATATTCCAAGCTACTTAAAGATTACAAAGCTCCCATCGCGTTTGTGGATGTGGATGCCTTGGATCGAAACATTGAACGCGTTAATATGCGCAGAGGTTCTAAGAAAATTCGTGTCGCCACTAAGTCAATTCGTTGCCGTTGGGCGATGGATCGTATTGCAAAACACACGGATGGTTTTTGTGGTTGGATGACGTTTAGCGTGGACGAAGCCTTATGGTTAGCTTCATTGGGGTACACAGATATTTTGATGGGTTATCCAAGTTTGGAAAAGGAAACGATTCAAACCATTTTTGCTCAAGGATTTGCAGCGGAAATCACATTTATGGTTGATGCTATTGAGCACCTTCAGTTTTTGAATTCGATAGCCAATGATTACCAAGCTACAGCTCGTGTTTGCGTGGATGTGGACATGAGTTCAAGTTTTCCGTTTTTACATTTTGGTGTGTTGCGTTCACCCGTTCGTTCCGCTGATAAATTACGCCAATTAGTGTCTGCAACAAAAGAACTTTCAGCAATCAAATGGGTTGGTTTAATGGGGTATGAAGCACAAATTGCCGGAGTAGGAGATGCTGTTCCGGGGCAAGCGTTAAAGTCCGTAGTCATTAAGTTGTTGAAGAAAAAATCGTTGAAAGAATTGGTTAAACGCCGTAAGGATTGTTTGGCTGTTTTTAAAGATTTTCAAGTCGAATTGGAATTTGTAAACGGTGGTGGAACGGGAAGCATGGAAACGACGCGTGAAGAGGAAGGCGTAACTGAAATTACAGTGGGAAGTGGCTATTTTCAGTCGCATTTGTTCGATTATTACACGCAATTTCAGCACGAAGCAGCTGCTTTTTTTGCGCATCGTGTGGTTCGAATTCCCAATGAGAAAACAGCAACGGTGCTAGGTGGAGGATACATCGCATCAGGTGCAACGGATACAACCAAGCAACCGATTCCAGTTTTTCCTGAAGGGTTAAAATTAACTGTAAACGAAGGAGCAGGGGAGGTTCAAACGCCTTTGCAAATGGCACATCCCAATCAATTGAAAATAGGAGATTTGGTGATTTTTCGTCATGCAAAAGCAGGTGAATTATGTGAGCGTTTTGAACAATTGTATTTGCTTCAATCCAATGCAGTTATTGATCAAGTTCCGACCTATCGGGGTGAACAAAAGTGCTTTTTATGATTTTAATTAAAAATTCAATTAAACCAATATAACAAACTGTAAAACAAGAATGTATTTATGAAAAATTGGGCAGAAAACGTACAATGGAATCCCTCCGAAATTTTGAAACCATCGAGTGAGGCTGAATTGATTGAAATGATTGGAAGAGCAAATGAAAGCAACAAGAAAATTCGCTTGATTGGTTCAGGACATTCCTTTACACCTTTGTGTGAAACGAATCAGTGGACCTTGAGTTTGGACAATATGCAAGGGGTTATTGATAGAGAAGAAAATACCGTGAAATTACATGCAGGAACTAAACTGTTTCGCATTGGTGACGAGTTAGAAAAACTGAATTTGTCACAGGAAAATCTAGGTGATATCAATAAGCAAAGTATTGCAGGTGCTGTTTCTACAGGGACGCATGGTACTGGGATTGAATTTGGAAGTATTGCCACACAAATAGAGGAAATTACCTTTATTAATGGAATAGGCGAGAAGGTGATTGTTAGTGAAAAAGATGCCGATAATCGCTTGTTTCGTGCGGCACAATTGTCGTTAGGTTCTTTGGGGGTAATTACAGAAGTGAAAGTAAAATGCTCGGATGCTTACAATTTGGAGTTAGATATTCGAAAAGAGAAGTTGGAGGACGTATTGATGAACCTTGAATCCATACTGAAAAACAATCGTCATTATGAATTTTACCTTATTCCGCAAACAGGTTGGGTGCAGTCACGCTATTCCAATAAAGTGGCAGATGCAGCGACTTACACTTCGAAATTTTCAGCTTTTTTGAATGATATAGTTTTGGAAAATTGGGCCTTGCAATTGTTATGTGAGGTAAACCGGATTTTCCCTAAGAGTGCTAAAGGTGTTTCAAATACCTTGGCTCGATTTATTTCGAATGAAAAGAAAGTACAAAAAAGTCACCGTGTATTCAGTACCGTTCGCAACGTGAAATTTCAAGAAATGGAATACAATATTCCGTATGAAAATTATCAATTTGTGGTAAAGGAATTGAAGAAAATGTTGGATGAAAATGACTACCGCATTAGCTTTCCGTTAGAACATCGCTTTGTGAAAAAAGATGATATTTTACTAAGTCCAGCCAATGGTCGTGATTCTGCTTACATTGCTTGTCACGTGTACAAAGGAATGAGTGAAAAACGCTATTTCGGCGATTTGGAAAAACTCTTTGTTGAACATGGTGGAAGACCACATTGGGGAAAAATGCACACACGTGACGCTGCGTTTTTTGCATCGGTTTATCCTGAATTTGAATTGTTTAATACGTTCAGAAAATCAAATGATCCGAATGGTGTTTTTTCATCACCTTATATTGAGAGGGTGTTGGGATAATCTAATTTAAAATGTTTAATTTAGAAAACAATAATTTCAAGTTATCCTAAACATTGGGAACAATCGCGAAATGTTGAATGATAAATGGCAATTATTTAAGTTCATTTAGTTTACTTTAGTGGTAATAGCATCTCAAATTAAAAGCGAATAATTTTTGTTGAGTGTTTTTTCCATTTGATACGTTTTGTAAAGTAAAAACACCAGGGTAGGGCACTTCAAAAATTGTTTTATTTTCAAAAATTGTTTTTTCTAAAACTATTTGACCTAGTTCATTCAAAATTGAAATCGTGTAGGGTAAATCGTTATTCGTCAAATGATTAATGCTAAATGAACCTTGACTTGGATTTGGATAGACCTTTAATGTTTCAAAATTTCCTTCTTCGATCTCAGCTGATTCAGAGGCGATTGCACAAACAGACGGCACACTTAATCCAAAACCATTCGTCTCTCCAAAAACAGCATAATTAGTGTCGTGAAAGTGACTCTAATTTTTGAAACTCCACAAGAAAAGCGGCAGCTTTAATGAAGTAAGGTTATTTACGACTTGAACATAGCTAGCGAAAGCATCTGTCAACAATAGAGGAATG
>CAZHPL010000298.1:2349-3626 GCA_964534495.1 uncultured Lishizhenia sp. | reverse complement strand
TCCAACAAACCTAATCCAAAAACGGGTGGCGCGATACGTGGTGAAATCATCACTCCTCCTGGTAAACTGGTGTATGTTCCAGTCAATTCATAGCTTGGAACGCGCAATTCATAACTGGTTCCATCTGGAAAAGTTTGCGTTTCGTAGGTGTAGCTAATCAGCACATTTCCTTCTGAATTGGTACCTGCAACTCCTCTTTGCTGAAATTGGCCACCAAATCCAGGTGCTTCGGCGGGTCCTCCGTGCGGATCCTCCCCTGCTATACTCATGCGAATCAACAAAGAAATCAATTGTTCGCCATCGCCAGGAGGTTTTCCTCGACCATCGCTGATATGACATGCAACACAAGATACGGCATTAAAGACAGGTCCCAAACCGCTATTTTTAGGAGCAGGTGCGGTAACAAAAATGGCTTCAAATGCCTTGTCGCCCACGTCGTGTAAGAAAAGTTGGTCGGGTGTCAAGCCTTGGAAAACCTGTCCAAAAGCATTAGAACCAAAATTGTAAGAGGTTTGTCCTCCGCCCTGATACCAATCTTGCTTTTCAAAATCTCCCGTCGATTGATGTTTTCGACAAGCTGTCAAAGAAAGACAAAAAGCAAGCAAGGCAGCAAAATAAATGCGCTTCATAGCTGAAATAAATTATTACTTAATTAGGTTGATTTGCAACATCTTAAGCGACATTGCTATTATGACTTTACGTGAACGATTAGTTCGTTACTTTTTGCTGTATGAAAGGCAAAAGCTCCGATTCTAAAATATCTTTTAGTTCTTCAATTGCGTCAATACTGTTCTGGATTTGTACCTGCTGTGTGCTTAATGCAGTACCAAAAGGATCTGTAACCGTAGAAAGTGCAGCTAAAGCATTGTTGATTTTGGTTTTAATGTGTGCATCAAGCGTTAGATTGTAGGTTCGAACCAACTCTTCCAGACCTTTTCCATCGACATTGTATTTACCCAAATAAGCATTTTGAATACTTATGATATTGTTTTTGAAATCAACCATAGAGTTTGATGAGTATGGGGATTCCTCTAAACTCGGATCTTGCAAGTGATAGGGTTCACCAATTTTACCCGTTGCTACTTCTTCGCAAATGTCTATCATTCCGTTCACCATCTGTTCACAAACCGCCTTATGACTTTGGTAAAATGGATTCTGAGTGGAAGGTGACGTAAAGTGCAGAATAAATGCATTGGATACATTGGTATTCCATTGCTCTGCCAACTGATTCGTTAACTTTTTTAGATTTTTTGCCAAGCCCAACAAATACTCTTTTT
>CAZHPL010000298.1:0-2339 GCA_964534495.1 uncultured Lishizhenia sp. | reverse complement strand
GCTGTAAAATCCGATGGTTCCTTTTCTCCGTCTTCGCCCCACAAAATGTATTCAATCGGATGAAATCCTTTTAGAGCATCGTCCAAAGCGTCCATATTTGTTTCAATTGAAAAATCGGTTGTTCCAGATAATTCATTTTCGATAGCATTAAAATCAACGGGCCAAGAATCTATGCGCGGATCAATGTTTTCGGTGGCAACAGGTCCGTACAGAAATCCTTCTGATTGTTCCCATGCGGCACGTGCTTCTTTCCAAAGTGTTTTACACTCCGTTAAATTTGTAGTCGATGCATCGTCAATAAAATTCGCAATCGCTGCTTCCAAAGCTGCCGTTTTTGTAGCTAATTCAGTATACGTTGAAGCATTCACATTTTCAGCCGTTGCTGATATGATTTCACTTGCTGTTACAGCCTCGTTATTATCATTATTGTTTTTGTGACAGGCACTTGCAACGATTAGCAATAAGCCCAAAAAGATTGCGTGATTTTTCATAAAGTGATGATTATATTTTCATTTTCAATACTAACCAGAAATGATTTCATATCTGTTAAGGCCGGTTCTTGTTTAACTTTTCCTTCCAAAGTATAGGCGCTTCCGTGGGCATTACAGAAAAAACCGTTTTTTGTGGGTATCAGCGGATTTTCTTGATGCGTGCATTGTAATTCCATGGCTTTGTACACGTTGTTACCAAGATCCACCAAAACCATATCAAATGCTGCTGCTTCATCTCTGATAATCACCAACCTACTTTCGTCGGTACACATACTTTTGGGCACAACAATGGTTCCTGAACTTGCATTTGTTCGAACCGTCGCAAAAGTTGAGCACGATTGTAAAGCAGGTAAGGCAGCACCTAAACCAACAACTGCTGCGCAAATTCCACAGGCTTTCTTAATAAATTCTCTTCGGTTATTTTCCATGTGCTTAAAAACTATACCCCAAACCAAGTGTCACCAAATGCTGACGAGAATGGTACGGAATTCCTTGTGGGAAAGGCGTTACGATTAAATCTGGGTTTTGTTCACCTGTCATTCTATACGTATAATCTAATTTAATAATCACGCCTTGCACCGGAGAAAACGTTAATCCTGTAACCAAATATTGTTGCTTATTCGTTCCATTGTAAATGCCATTATTTGGCAATTTAGCGTTCATGTCCAAATATTCGTAACGGGCAAAAGCGCGGTAAAAACGTTTTTCTTTTTTATAAATATTGTACCCTACTTCCAAATAAGAACCAAACATAGCCTCAGGTGTGTTGTTTGCGTACGCCCGATTTATTTTTTCTGCATCTGGAATCGCAACAAATGTTGCTAAAGCCTTTACCGAAAAACGATTTCCTAGATATTGAACATTCGCTTCACCCAAGGCAACAGGTGTACCTAACAAACCTGAATTCAACTGCAAACTGTCCGCATCACGTGTTGTAATTCCCGCAGAACCACCATAATAGGCAGAAGCTTGCATCCTGAAATTGCCTCTGTAATACAAAACCGCTCCAGTCATTGCTAAAGCCGAAGCACTCGCATTACTTCCTTCAAAACGTCCTTCGCGAATACCTGTTCCATTTTCAAAACCTGCGCTGGATAGACCATTGACCAAAGCACACGAATAGTTCAATCCCACAACGCGATTACTGCTTCCGTAATAACCAACGCCTAATTCTCTCCACGTGGAAGGAATGATTAATGTTTCCAAAAAAGGTCGTTCGTTTCCGTTATACGTTGTTGGCAAGTGATTTTCGTTGATAACTCCAATTCTTGGAACAAATAAACCAGCTGTAATATAGTTACTTGGATTGATGTTGAATTTCAAGAAAGCTTGTTCAATTGAAAATTCTCCACTCGCTTCTCCTCCTACAATTTTGGCGTCTTCCAATTCTAATTCCGAAAAGAAAGTAACGTTTTTACTGAATCTGTGTCCAAAAAACAAAACGATACGATCTACATTGACTTTTGCTGTACCATCAGTTATATTGTTTACGTATTTCATACTACCATAACCCGAAAGAACGGTCGGAGATGTGGAACGCGTTAAACCTGCATTTAAACTGTCTTCGTGCGTGATAACTTGCGAAAAGCTAATGCTTGTTAGTAAGAATGTGCAAAGTGCTAAAAGTTGTTTTTTCATAGAAAGTAATTTTTGATGAGGCAAATTTAGATTTAGTCTAAATAAAGGGCAATACCTAAAAAAGGGTATTCTGTCATCATTGTGGAAAAAAGATTCCTGTATGTAAAAAACCTATCCTCCTAAATGAGTTGTGGGGATAATCGAAATAACTACTTTAGCGACCTACAAAATTTACGAGTATGACTAAAATGAAAAGTACAATTTTGGCTT
>CAZHPL010000297.1:0-3638 GCA_964534495.1 uncultured Lishizhenia sp. | reverse complement strand
ATTTGAAGAAGAAAAGCGAATTAAAGAACATGTGAATCAACTCAAAAACAACCATCAAAGCATTGAAATACAAGATTTTGGCGCAGGCTCAAAGAAATTAGGAAACTTGCGGAAAATAAGTTCAATTTATGCCACAAGTTCAAGTCGCGGTAAATACGGCAAATTTCTTTTTCAATTGGCTAGGCATTTGCAACCAACTTCAATTCTTGAAATGGGCACTTCATTGGGTGTGGGCACCTTGCATCTTCATTTAGGAAACCCAACGGCAAAAATCACCACCATCGATGCTTGTTCGAATACGCAAAAAACAGCTATTCACTATTTTCCTAAAGGTGAAAATGTTTCATTTATCAATCAGACTTTTGTGGATTTTTTATCACAAACGGAACCAACAACTTTTGACATCATTTTTGTGGACGGTCATCACGATGGTGAGGCACTCAAAAAATACATGTTGCAGTTGCAAGCATTTTCACACGACGAAACGATTTTTGTGCTTGATGATATTCGTTGGAGTGATTCGATGCTAAATGCTTGGAATGAATTACGCTCAGACAATACCTATCATGTCTCAATTGATTTATTTCGAATGGGGATTTTAGTGAAACGACCGCATCAACAAAAAGAACATTTTGTACTTCGATTAAGCTAAAAATAGTCTATTACAAAACTTTAATTAACAGCCTATTTTTTTATTCCTACTCATCGTCGGAAAGACATAATAATTGGCTGTTTTGGCGAAAATGAGCTACATTTTCATGAAATCTATTTTCAACGACATTTCAAGGAAAACGAGAAATAGTGACCTGATTCAGTGAAGAATATTTTTTGAAAAATAGTTATCTAAAACGTTGTAAACAAACCATCTAAAATCTCAGGTCGCTCAGCGGCACTTGGTATCGCAATCGGCAAATCTTTTTTATCGTATTCCTTTTCCTCAAGTGATTTCGCGTTTTTTCTACCTGATTTATCAGCCACATTCGCAGCAGCTGTTGTTGAAAAAGTGTACGCAACTGATGAACTTGGAGAGATAGTGTACGTACTTCCCGTTGCGACTACAGTTGAAGTACCTGCAAGCGTAAGTGATTGATCAGCCGTTGGTTTCTCTTCATCCGCTGCAGCAATAGGCGCAAAATTATTGGCATCTTCCATTGTGCTATTTTCCGCTAAAGAATTCTCAAATCTGTCACTAATATCACCAGCAACAGAAGGCGTATCATAATTTTCTATCTTTTCCTCAGCGACAGCAGCAACCAAAGTAGGTGTTGTAGGTTGAATTATCGTTGGTTTAACATCTGGAATGGATGATACTTTCGGTGCAGTCGTTTTTCTGGTGTTAAATTTCTTCGTTGGCTGTTCGGTTGATGCCGTTTGATTAGTCGTAGATGAATTTCCATTGTATAAAAACAAACCTACAATCACTGAAGCTGCCAAACCAATTTGAAAAACAGGCTGCATGTAAAACATTTTTCCTCTTTGATACAAAAAGTCTTTAAATCCACCTGATGCTTTGTTGGAATAAACCTCCGTAAACAAGCGATCGAGCTGCACTTTCGAAGTTGGATTTTCTGCTCCAATGAATTCGTTTTTTAAGCGATTTACACCTAAAAACAAACTTTTCAGATTGTTGTACTCATCTTCATTTTCAAACCAACCTCTTAACGTGTTTTTTTCTTCTGGCGTTAACTGCCAAAACTCGCGCGTTGTTAGAATATGTAATTGTTTTTCTTCCATAATTTACAGATTAAATTGTGGGTTGAATACTTTTAATTTCTCTGCTAAATACTTGGTTGCATAAAACAAACGTGATTTCACAGTACCTTCATTTATTTCCAATGCTTCCGCGATTTCTTTCAAAGAAAGTCCTTCTAAATGGCGCAATGCAAAAATCTGACGGTGTTTTTCATCCAATTCTTTCATGCCGCTTTCAAATGCTTCTCTAAATTGTACATCCTGAACTTCATTCATTACATTATGAGACGAAGAAACGCCACGGTGCTCCTCTACCCCATTTTGCATTCCTTTTCGGACTTCCTGTTTTTTATATTCGTTCTTACACATGTTTGCTGCAACTGAGAAAAGCCACGTTTTAAAAGTTCTTTCTGTATCAAATAATTCCGGTTGTTTTATAATTTTTGCGAAAACGTCATGGACGAAATCCTCTGCTTTTTCTCGATCGCGCCAAAGCATATTTAAAAAATAGCCAAACAGCGGTCCGTAATAGCGTTTATAGAGTTCATCAAAGGCAGCACGATCCCCTTTCGAGATGCTTTTCATAAGCTCCTCGTCCGTTTGTGAACCGTGATTTTTGCCAAATAAACGCACTAATTTTTCTTTTTTATTTTTCCTGTTTTTATTCCAATTGACTCATACGCTCGATTCATTTCCTGCAAGCGAAGACCATTATTGTTTCGTTCATAATATTCCTTCAGATAAAGTACAGTTGGTAAGTAATTCGCAGCATACTTATTCGCATACACAGTATTCATATCCAGTATTTTTTTGTTGAAGCGATTGTACCAAAAATCTTCCAGCTTCACGTACGTATTATCTGGAGCTGATTTTCTGTATTCAAAAACCAAACCTGATAAATATAAATTACTCTTTAAAGGTTCAAAATATTCTTTTGGAATAGTAAGGGATAAGGCGATGCGTTTGGAGGGATTCATTTCTACAAAATTTTGGAGGAAACCAACATTCACTTCAGACGAAAGCGGAACAAAATAGCCTTTATCCTTCAGTAAATTGCGATACGATTCGCTTTGCAAAAAGTCCAACGAAATGATGTCTGTTTGCTGTGCTTTTGCGTAATTCATTTGATTTTCCAAAGCACCATACGTATCTTGCAAACCATGTGTTATCAAAGTTGTGTTATCAGCTGAAGACACCAAAACATCTTGTGTGTAAAGAATCGATTCGGTTGTGATTTGTTGTTGATCCGTAAATTGCTGCAAGTACTTTTTGGCATTAACTGTATCCCCTTTAACGATAGCATTTGCTACATTGTATTTAACAACTTCTTTATTTAAAGGCTGCATTTTTTCAGCTTTTTTTAATGAGGATTCACGCTCCACATTGTAATTTCCAGACGAGTAATTGTATAAATTATACTCAAACGAACTAGAATCCAATTCTTTCAACTCTTGCACTTGTTCATCCATCGATGCTTGCATAGCAGGAGTTGGCGTGCGCTGTGTACGTTGTGTAGAGGAAACTGTTTTGGTGGAAACAAACTTGGAAGAGACAACTTGTTTTTGCTGAATTTTTACTGCTTCAGTATCTTTTGAACTTTCAGACTTAAGTTTATTTTTCTTACTGCTAATTGATTCTTCATTTAATTTTTCGGTAGGCTCAACTTTTACGGAATCCAAAACCAAAACACCATTCAACTGAATGTTCGTCGAGTTATTGTTTGCATTGGAATGGATATTAACGTTGTTAGGTTGATTTTGATTTTCGTTGCCTTTCGTTACCTGTGCTTGCGCAAGGCAGAAAAAGTTCAGAAATAAGAAAAGTAAAAGTCTTTTCATGTTGTTTTTTTATCTCGGTACAACCTGATTTTAAAAAAGTTCAAATAAAGAATGAAATTAGTTCATTTTTTGAAAACAAACTGCACAATCGAAAACTCAATCCATAAA
>CAZHPL010000296.1:0-3648 GCA_964534495.1 uncultured Lishizhenia sp. | reverse complement strand
AACGTTCGGTTAACCAGTGGTCTAAGGCTGTTTTCGATTGTAATAGTTCCCTTTTTTCAAAAGCAGCTTTCAAGTAAAATCCTTTTCGTTTATTGACAGAATGGTAGGTGGATTCTGTACGTTTGATATTCGCTTTTTCATACGGTAAACCAGATAATTTCCTTGCAATGAAAACGGACAAGGATTTTGCGGCTTCAATATTCAAGAAATAAACACCTTGTTTTGAGTTATTTACAACATACGTTCGAACATTGATTTCATCAAAATCTGAAATGAAATGCACAGCAGGCAAGTTTCGCGGTCTTATTTTTTCCATGGTGAAAGCAACCAAAGAAACGTAAGCATTTCCCTCAAAAGTGTCGATTTCCAAGCCCTTCGGAACCAAGCCTTCTAGAATCGAAAGGGCTATTTTCCAATGAAGAAAAAGGGCCTTGTTCCATTCTTGATAATAGGACCATTTGGTGTTGGGCAAATCGAAAGGTCGATGTTGTTTGTTTTGAAGAATGGTATCAATTTCTTTCATGGGAAATAGGGGTGAGGCGTAAATTGAAACTTTTTTAATTACAACGAAAATATTGGAATATAATTATTTGAGTGTTGAGAAAACGAACTATTACTTACGTAAAACCAATCAAACAACTTTGTAGTTTTATGACTGTGGTAATAACAGGGATCTGAAATAACTATTTTTTCAATTAAGAAAAAGTTGATAGCAAATAAAAGCACTATTCCCACAACTATTGCAACTAAGCGTATACTATACTTTTTGACTGCATTCATATATCACTAAAGATACTGTTTTCCTTTCAAAGTTTACTTATCCACCTGTTGTTTAATCCTTCGGCTTCAATATATACCAATTCTCCATCACCAAAAACCACTATTGAACCCGCATCAGAACCTATAATTTCGACTAATGCACTTTCAATGTCAATTCTTCTTTTGTCAAGTTGGGGAATTTCAGAAAGCACATAACAATCTTTGAATGTTGGAAAGTGTTTTAAAAGCTTTAAAATCACTTCTTGCTCATTCATCAATACGCGTTCAAACCTATCAAAATCAATAAAATTCATGTGACTGAATTCCTGGATAAATTTCTTTCTATTTTTTTCTGTTTGAATAAATGCTAAAAACCTGCTGCGTTTAGATTTAATCACATATTGCTGAATTACTTTCGATTCTAATTCAATAGTATTACTATTTTTATACATTGTGTATTGCTATTTATCAAGCTTTTTCTAAAGTCAATTTTCGGTGTTCGGTTCTCCAAATGACTATTACGTCAAGTACACTTTTGATGTTTCTTCCGCAGGCTGATTTTGAGCAACTATTACTAATCTCATTTGAAAATAATTATTTGTAATTAAAAAGTGAACCATAACATAAATAATAAAAAAGGAGGCTCAATTAACTCCAAAAAACAAAGAAAACATAAAGTCTTTTGTCTTACTTCTGTATTTTCCAGAAATAATTTCAAATATCAAAAATAGAAAACCAATCAAAAACAAAGAATAATCGAATTTATGATAGGGCCTTACTATTTCTATCAAAACCAATATTGGTGGTGCTATGAATGAAAAGTAATCAAGAAACCTTGTTATAAACATAGTGCTTTTTAAGTTCTATTTAAATCAAATGAAATATAGATTAAAAGTCAAGACTATAAATCAAACATCAACTGTGGACTACTCATGAAAAATACTTTACGCCAAATCTGAAAAATCGCCAAAAAGAATAATTCTTTATTTCAATAACATCATCAAATTGCTCATTCCATTTATCCATATTTTCATACAGATACTCAACGTTTTTTTTACTCAAAACAATTTCAAATTCGTAGTCATCAAACCCATGTGTAAAAGTTATTCTATTATTGTAACCACGGGATGTTGAGTACATTCCTGTTTTTTGTCCTCCGTATTCATTAAGTATTATTTCGATGTTTTCGAACTTAGTGAAAGGTGAATTAATGTTTATTTTTTCGGATTTGATTTGAATTTTATCTTTAAAAAAAATCATTTCTCCACTATCAATAGACCTAAACAAGAAATAATTGAAAAAAAATAAAATAAATGGAACTACGTAAATTAAGAGGATGAAAATGTAGTTGTTAAACAAAAATGCTAGAGAGAAAAAAATTGGCAATGTAAACGGGACAATATATCTGAAAACAAAAAGAATAACAGGATTTTGTTCTTTGTGAACTAAAAAAGTAACCTTTTGATAGTAGTAATAAGAATCCGATTCAGACATGTGAGTGGTTATGGCGTATCGTTTTTATTATTTTCAAATCCTATATAACACAAATCAAATGTAGATAAAATAATCACTAACTCTAATCAAACATCAACTGTGGACAACTTCTGGTTTGTAGGCGATAAATTTTTTATTCGTTTCGGAAAAAAAGTTATTTTTGCAACCTAAAATTTTGAAGATGATTGAAAATCTTAGTTTTGACGAGCTAAAATCTAGGTTTAACCGCGATAAAAATTTCAAACTTTTAACCTACGTAGTTGGTGGTGTTATTGGGGCTGTATTAGTGTTTTTTGTTTACAAACAACTAATTTGGAATCCAGCGAACGAAAAATCAAACGATGGATGGTGGGAAGCGATGAACTATATTTCAAAAGATTCTACAGATCAAGCAATCAAATCTTTAGAGCCTTTCGTGAAAGCAAACGACGGAAAAACAGGTGGCGAAGTAGGACAATACCTTTTAGGTACGCAATACATGAAAAAAGGGGAATTCAAAAAAGCATTGGAGCAATTAGAAGGTGTTGATTTGAATGACAACTACATCAGCGTTTTCTCAATTGGTTTACAAGGTGATTGCTACTCCGAATTGAAAAGCTACGATAAAGCATTGGAATTATACGTACAAGCTGCTGATGCGCAAGATAATGAATTCACAACTCCAATGTATTTGTTTAAAGCAGGTTTACATGCTGAGAAATTAAAGAAATTTGAAGATGCAACTGCATTTTACACACGTATTCAGGATGAATATCCAAATTACGGAGCACAAAAAACAATCGAAAAATACATCGCTCGCGTTAGCAGTTCGAAAGTGAAATAAGATGGCAACAGCCTTACGCAATTTATCAGATTATAATAAGGAACTTGTTCCAAATGGTGCCGATTACAAAATCGGCATTGTTGTTTCTGAGTGGAACGATTCTATTACCTTGAATTTATTAAAAGGTGCAAAACAAGCTTTAACGGAAAACGGTGTTAAACCGGAGAACATCTTTGTTCAGTTTGTAACAGGTGCTTTTGAGCTTCCCCTTGGTTCACAGTATTTTTGTGAAACAGGCGAAGTGGACGGAGTTGTAGCCATTGGCGTTGTGATTCAAGGAGAAACACGTCATTTTGATTTCGTTTGTTCAGGCACTACACAAGGCATTATGGACGTAATGCTGAAATACAATACACCGGTTGCGTTTTGTTTGCTAACCGACAATACTTTACAGCAATCCATTGACCGATCGGGTGGCAAGCATGGAAACAAAGGCATTGAAGCCGCCATTGCTTGTTTGAAAATGATTGCCAATAAAAAGACACTTACCAAAAAATAACTACTATGACACTTATCACTCGTAAAGCGCCAGCAGCGGATCGACGAGTCGGTCGCCGCGCCGGCGCCGGCAG
>CAZHPL010000295.1:330-3657 GCA_964534495.1 uncultured Lishizhenia sp. | reverse complement strand
GGATTATTCGGCACTTCTATTTATAATTTCAATGTAACAGGAGCAGGTGGTGTTACTTTAGGACAAACCACATCAATTGCCAATCGACTAACGCTTTCGAATGGTGTAATCAATGCAACATCTTCTAATCTTTTGGAAATTGGAACTTCTGCAGCGAGTCCTGGATTTATAACATGGACAGATGGATATGTAAGTGGCCCTATGAAAAGATGGTTTGCTACAACTGCAAATGCAAGTACAGAATCAGGCATTATTCCTGTCGGTGAGGGGGGATTAAATAAATACGCGCAAATCAATTTTACAGGAACTACCGACGGCGGTTACATTGTTACAGAATACAAAGCTGGTACGCCATCAAACGAATACTTGTTCCCAATAACTTTTTCTGAAAGTGGAACTTCCTACAAATTAAACAGTGCGGATGGTGAGGGATATTGGGACATCACACCTTATAACACAAGCGGTACAGCTTATGCTGCTCTTGATACAAATCCATACACTTTAAAGTTACGAATCAATAATCCAACAAGTGTTCAAAACGGTGGTATTTTGGCAAATCCTCCACGACTTCGTTTGATACGCGCTAAAGGATCATTATCAGGGCATGGGAATTGGCAATTAGCTGGCACTTTTGTTTCTGTTTCAGCAATTAATGTAGGGACGGATTATGTTATAACAAGCAATAATGTGACTGGTTTTTCTTGGTTCAATGCTGCGGGTGATGAAGAGAATCCATTACCTGTTGAATTGATTAGTTTTTCGGCTGATTGTTCAGAGAAAGGAATAACTGTTAATTGGGAAACGGCATCTGAAAAACAAAGTGATTATTTCGCATTATTGATTTCTGAAAACGGAAGTGATTGGAAAGAATTGGCTGTCGTAAAAGGCGCAGGAAATAGTAATACAACCTTGAAATATCAAGTAGTTGATTCATCTGCTGTTCGCAAAGAAACACGCTACTATAAACTCAATCAATACGATTGGGACGGTGCATTAAAGGCTTTTGACCCGATTCTAGTAAATTGTTCAGTAAACGCCACAAAAATTAGTACATACCCAAATCCGTCTAATCAAAATGGTTTTGTATTATCGTTTGAATCTGATAAAAGCAATAACTGGAATGTGAAACTATTGAACGTGAAAGGTGAACGCGTTTTGCAAAAAGATATCACGACAGAAGCTGGTAATTTCAATATTCAAATGAATGAAAAATTACTATCGGGCGTTTATCTCCTTCGAATCTTAGATGAACAAGGTAATTTGCAAATTGTTAAGCAAATTGTTGAGTAATAATCTGAACTTAAATTTACAATCGAACTAAAGTAATAAGAAGAGGGCTTGAAAAAGCCCTTTTTAATTCAATTTTTTTAAGCCAACGCGTTTTCTGTCTTTGTCAACTTCCAATACACGCACTTCAACATGCTGATGTAGTTGAATAAACTGTGAAGGGTCTTCCACATAAACATCCGCTAAATTCGATTTGTGAATCAAGCCGTTTTCTTTGATACCTATATTTACAAAGGCACCAAAAGCGGTAACATTCGTTACGATTCCAGGTAAAATCATTCCGATTTGTAAATCATCAATCGTTCGGATGCGGGAATCAAATTCGAATACTTTTGCCATTTTTCGTGGATCGCGTCCCGGTTTTTTTAATTCTTTGACAATGTCTTCAAAGGTGTAATTATCAATTTGAGGAAAATCATCTTTCTTTAATTCCTTTAATACACTTTCATTTCCGATTAAAGTTGGAATTTCCACTTTCATTTTCTTCGCCATCGCTTGCACCGTTTTATAACTTTCCGGATGTACTGAAGAATTATCCAATGGATTTATACCATTTCGAATGCGCAAAAATCCTGCTGCTTGTTCAAAGGCTTTTTCGCCCAAACGCTTCACTTTTTTAAGTTCTTCACGAGACTTAAAACGTCCGATTTCCGTGCGATGTGCCACAATATTTTCTGCTAGAGACATGCCTAATCCAGACACATAACTTAACAAATAGGGGGAAGCTGTATTCAAATCCACTCCAACAGCATTCACACAAGAAACCACAACATCATCCAGAGATTCTTTCAAAAGTGTTTGGTTTACTTCATGTTGATATTGTCCCACTCCAATGGATTTCGGGTCGATTTTCACTAATTCAGCTAAAGGATCCATCAAGCGACGTCCTATAGAAACCGAACCACGCACCGTTACGTTGTAATCGGGGAATTCTTTTCTCGCAATAGTGCTTGCCGAATAAATTGATGCGCCGTCCTCACGAACCACATAAACTTCAATATCTTTCTTGAAATGAATGTGTTTTATCAGCGCTTCCGTTTCTCTTCCTGCGGTTCCATCACCAATCGCTATGGCATCGATTTTATAGGCTTCAACAAACTGCGCAATTTTTGCTTTCGCTTGCGCAGCTTCGTTTTGAGGTGGATGTGGATAAATCGTTTGATTCATCAGTAAATTCCCTGCTTCGTCCAAACAAACCACTTTGCATCCCGTTCGAAAACCCGGGTCGATTGCCAAAATTCGCTTTGCACCTAAGGGCGCTGCCAACAACAACTGACGGAGATTTGTGGCAAATATTTTTATAGCTTCTTTGTCTGCTTTTTCTTTCGCTTCGTTCAGTAATTCATTTTCCAAGGAAGGACACATCAATCGCTTGTAGGATTCTTTACAAGCCTCCGCGACCACATCAGAACAAGCATCATTTCCCTTTACAAAAAAACGTTCCAATAATTCCGTCGCCTCTTCCGTCGTAGGTTGAGCTTTTAGACTAATGAAACCTTCACGTTCCGCACGAACTAATGCCAATAAACGATGCGAAGCACAACGATGTAAGGGTTCAGAAAATTCAAAATAGTCTCTGTATTTTGCGCCTTCGTCTTCTTTTCCTTTCACTAATTTGGACGCAATCGTTTTGCGACATTGAAATAAATTTCGAACTCGAGCACGTGCAGCAGCATTTTCATTGATCCATTCAGCAATAATATCTTTTGCTCCGTTTAATGCTTCTTTTTCAGAAGTTATTTCGCCTTTCACAAACTTTTCTGCCATTAATTCAGGTATACCACCACGTTGAGACATGATCATTTTTGCAAGTGGTTCCAATCCTAATTTTTTGGCTTTTTCTCCCTTCGTCAAACGCTTTTGTTTGTAGGGTAAATACAAATCTTCCAAGATATTGCTATCAAAACAGGTTTCAATTTTTTCTTGTAAATCAGCACTTAATTTACCTTGCTCGTTTATAGCATGGATGATTGTTTGTTGACGAGCAATTAGCTCATCGTATTTTTTGGCAAAATCCCTAATTTGTGCTATTTGAACTTC
>CAZHPL010000295.1:0-320 GCA_964534495.1 uncultured Lishizhenia sp. | reverse complement strand
GGCACTGTAGCGCTTTCATTCAGTAAACGTAAGGTATTCAAAATTCCCTTTTCGGGCAAAGAGGTGTTTTGACGAACGAATTCCGTTTGTTGCATGTGTTGTTTTTTAGGAGGCCAAATTTAGCTAATAACCTGAGTTCGATTATAAAATTGAAATTCAGATTACATCCAATATCTTTATTGAAAAACTAATTAAGTCTGAATCACACCTACATTATATCTTTTTTCAATCGGTGCGTGGTTTGCCATTTCAATTCCTTGTGAAATTACTTTGCGGGTGTCCGCGGGGTCAATGATCGCATCAATCCATAGACGACTCGC
>CAZHPL010000294.1:1282-3701 GCA_964534495.1 uncultured Lishizhenia sp. | reverse complement strand
CGCCCCATTGCTGACCTTCTTGGCGAATTCCGTCGTACAAAGTCAATACCCGATTGTAACCCAAGCCTCTTATGAATGGTTTTGAAACATTTGGTCCCGTCTGCACAGCACTTACTCCAGGCGTCAATTTCACCAAGGATTCAATCAAATTGCTGCTTGTCGTTGTTTCAAGTTGCTTAGAAGAAATAGATTTTATGGGTAAGGGATTAAACTTTTCGGGAAGCGTTTTTTGGCGAAGTGAAATGGTAACAGCGTTGAGTTCTTTGTTTTTAGAAATGAGATTTATTTCCAAAAAAACGGTATTCGCATTCACATCCACTTGCGATTTATAGGTTTCGAATCCTGCATAACGCACTTCCATATTGTATTTTCCAAAGGGAATTTCTTTCGAGCAAAAGATTTGATGCGTATCCATTTGTTGCACGATTTTCAATTCTTCAATGTAAAAACGACCAATGGTTTGTATGTTTTCATTAGATTTCACAGAAAGACAGACTTTACCGCTTTGAGAGAAAGTTGAGTTAACTAAATGAAATACAAGAAATAAAAGCACACTTTGTTTACACATGATGCAATAATACAAAAGTTAGATTAGTCTAACAAATTAATCTCGTTAATTTATATATTTGGAAATGCTCAGTTACACCGAAGAAAACTATTTAAAGGCCATTTTTCAATTAAGCGAACAAAATGAAAAAGTGGGTACAAATCAATTGGCGGTACACCTCGAAATAAAACCTGCGACTGCAAATGACATGCTTCGAAAATTAAAAGTCAAAGAACTCATTGACCAAGAGCGCTATGGAAAAATTGAGTTAACCGAGAAAGGCAAAATCCGCGCGCTTTTAATTGTTAGAAAACACCGAATCTGGGAAACTTTTCTGGTTGAAAAACTAGGTTTTAAAGACGAAGATGTACATGTAATAGCGGAACAATTGGAGCATATTCAATCCGAAGAATTGGTTGAAAAATTGGATGCATTTCTAGGATTTCCTGAGAAAGACCCACATGGAAAAATAATTCCAAAATCTTTTTGATTGTTTTTTAATCATTTATTTGATTTATATTTAATCTTTTTACTAATTTCAAACTTGAAAGAGATTAGTAGAAATGAAACTGCATTCCAAGTTTAGTATTGCTTACGGTGTACATAGTACCGCAGATTTGGTGAATTGGTGCTATGAAAATGGTCATAGTTATGTATTGCTTACGGATATTAACTACACAGGATCGATTCCAAACTTTGTAAAGGCAGCAAAAAAACTAGGGATTTCTCCCATTGCTGGACTTGAACTACGAAACGAATTTGAAGTTGTGGCCACAATTATCGCAGAAAACAACCATGGATTTGAAGAAATGAATCATTTTTTGAGTGGTTATTTACATTCTAAGAAGCCTTTTCCTGCTCTATTGCCTGTTTTTAAATACTGTCATGTTGCTTATCCCTTAACGAAATTCCCTGAAAATCCAGGAGATAAAGTGTGGGCCGAATTGCATTTTAATCAGCTTTATTCTTTGCCATTCAAATACAAGCATATTCCACGAGAGAAATGTATTTTGCTTCAACCCATGACTTTTTTGACTAAAAAAGACTTCAATACACACCGACTTTTGAGGGCGATTCATTATAACACCTTATTATCGCGTCTTGAAAAATATCAACAAACCCTTGAAACGGAAAAATTAATTCCGATTTCTGAAGTAAATAAATTGATGGATGACCACATTGATATTTGGGATAGAACGAAGAAAATACTTTTATCTTGTACAATTAACTTTGAGTTCGGAGAAAAAGCAAGCCCCAAAAATCCGATTTCATTTACGAATAGCGTAGCAAATGATGCTCAATTATTACGTCAACTAAGTTTAGAAGGCGTTTCTTATCGATATGGCAAGATGTCTGAAGTGGTTCTCAACCGAATCAACAAAGAATTGGACATTATTGAGAAGAAAAATTTTGTATCTTATTTTTTAATCGCTTGGGACTTTACAACATACGCGAGAGAAAAAGGCTATTTTTATGTTGGACGCGGAAGTGGTGCAAATAGTATTATTGCCTATTTACTTCGCATAACAGACGTTGACCCCATTGAATTAGATTTATATTTTGAGCGATTCATCAATTTGTACAGAACGAATCCTCCTGATTTCGATATTGACTTTTCATGGAAAGACCGAGATGAAATTATCGCTTATCTATTTGGTAAATACAAACATGTCGCTTGGATTGGAACCTATACAACTTATCAAGTAAAGGCAGCCATTAGAGAACTTGGAAAGGTATTTGGTTTACCCAAAAATGAAATTGATAAATTAGCAGAAGACCGGTATCATCCTGAAAAACTCGATGAATTATCGAAATTAGTATTAATGAATGTATTAATAGGTTAATATCTATTCTGAAAGATTCTTATTAACA
>CAZHPL010000294.1:428-1272 GCA_964534495.1 uncultured Lishizhenia sp. | reverse complement strand
TAAATTAGTATTAAAATACAGTACCTACATCGCGGGACTACCGTCCAACATTAGTGTTCATTCAAGTGGTATTGTGATTTCTGAAGAACCCATTCAAAAACTTACAGCCACATTTTTGCCTCCAAAAGGCTTTTCAACAACACAGTTTTCGATGTTAGAAGCAGAAGATTTGGGTTTGTTCAAGTTCGATGTTCTCAGTCAACGTGGACTTGGAAAAATAAAAGAGTGCTTGGATATTATTGCCTATAATCAACCAAATAATCCACCAAAAGACATTCATGCAGTAAATGAATTCAAAGTAGATCCAAGAATTGAGGATTTGCTACTTAATACACAAGCTTTAGGTTGTTTTTATGTAGAATCACCTGCCATGCGGATGTTGATGAAAAAGCTAAAAGTCAAAACCTATTTAGATTTAGTAGCGGCAAGTTCAATTATTCGTCCTGGTGTTTCACAATCAGGAATGATGAGAGAATATATATTGAGACATCATAATCCTGAGCGAAGAAAAAATGTCAATCCTATTTTATGGGATTTAATGCCGGAAACCTATGGAATAATGGTGTATCAAGAAGATGTAATCAAAGTTGCTCATTACTTTGGAGGATTAAGTCTAGCTGAAGCAGATATTCTTAGAAGAGGGATGTCAGGGAAATTCAGGGAAAGAAGTGAATTTAAAAAGATAAAACAGCAGTTTTTTGAAAATTGTAATGCAAAAAAATACGATTCTACACTAACACAAGAAGTTTGGAATCAAATTGAAAGCTTTGCCAGTTTCGCTTTTGCAAAAGGGCATTCCGCATCCTATGCCATTGAAAGTTATCAAAGTTTATACTTAAAATCT
>CAZHPL010000294.1:0-393 GCA_964534495.1 uncultured Lishizhenia sp. | reverse complement strand
GATTTTATAGACCTGAAGTTTATGTTAATGAAGCTAGAAAATTTGGTGCAATCATCGAAGCCCCATGTATCATTGAAGGTGAATATTTGAGTAAAATAAAGGGAAACAGAATTGTTCTTGGTTTTTCTTTTGTTCAAGGTATAAATCAACTGGAAATAAATAGATTACTTAAATACCAAAACAGACACAAGAAAATAGACATTATTGAACTCATCGAAAATGAGATAATAGCACAGGACCAACTCTATATTTTAATAAAAATCGGTGCGTTAAGAAAAGTGTATCCAAATAGAAAAAAAATACTGTGGCAAATTCAACTTATGGAGAAGAAAAATAAATCCATCGATTTAACCCTACCCTTTAAAAATGAAACCAAGAAATCATACCAACCAC
>CAZHPL010000293.1:0-3714 GCA_964534495.1 uncultured Lishizhenia sp. | reverse complement strand
CTTCGATTTATGTGACAGATTCAATTGCGCCAAGTGATTCACTTTATATCTACAATGACCCACTTCCAGGCGATACAATAAACGGTGATATAGGAACAGCCACAACTGAAGATTGTACTTTGGATTTAAGTAATGTGTACACCGCTGGAATTACTGACTCCTACTTGGATTCTGGAATGGTTTACATTGTTTGGACTTTAAATGATTGGAATAACCAACCGATTGTTTCTTACACTTTGCCTTATCCAATGGACACTACTTTTTACGGTTTATTTGAGGCTACTTTAGAAGTGTATTGCCACGGAAAATCCACCAATCCTTATGACCTTACAGTTGTCGATCATGTCTTGGTTTCAGCAGCTGGCGTGGAAGAAAATACGATGGAAAATGTAGTATTTAACAATCCTGTAAACGAACAACTTTCGATTCAATTACCAGAAGCAGGTGCGTATGAAGCGATGTTGGTGGATTTAAGCGGAAAAATGGCTGCACACGAAAAAGTAAGTAATGATAATCATTTGAATATCAATACAAGCAACTTGAGAACAGGCGTTTACGTATTGAAAATAAACGGAAAAAACGGTTGGTTTACAACGAAAATAATTAAGTAACTTTCCACACACTTGGAAGTAAAAAATGATAAATCCTGAATTGATTTCACGGTTTTCAAAAGGAGAAAAGGCTGCATTTGATTCAATCTATGCGGCCTTCTCCGCTTCCATGTTTGGGATTTGCCTTCGTTATGCCCGTTGTCGCGACGATGCGCAAGATATGTTGCAAGAAAGCTTTATCAAAATCTATAAATCCAGAGAAACGGTTGATTGTGATTTACCTATCGCACCTTGGATAAAGACCATTACCATTCGAACGGCATTGAACTACATCAAAAAAAATTACAGCAACCAATTGGTTGATGACGAACGTAAATTTGATCGCCCGATGGAAGTTGAAAACACGGAAACCAATCACCAATTGTTAATGGCGCGTTTATTGGATGTGCTGCAACAACTCCCCGATGGCTATCGAACGGTTTTTAACCTCTACACGATAGACACTTTGACCCACAAAGAAATCGCGGAATATTTAGAGATTTCAGAAGGAACTTCAAAGTCTCAATATTCTAAAGCAAAGAAAATGATTCAACAATTACTCGAAATTCAACAACAGGCAGTATGAAAGAATTCGATGACATAGATAAATTGTTTGCCTCGGGTTTTGAGGACTTTCAGGTAAATCCACCCGAACAGGTAAAAGCAAACCTCGACCAAGAATTATTTTCTAGGCAAACGCCTGTGAAAGCAAAAAAATCGTGGAGAAAACGTTGGTTCTTGTTCCTTATTCCCGTTGCATTGATGGCTGCCTACATCGGTGTGAGCGAAATGAATGATTCCACTTCAAACCCAGTGCAGACAAGTAGTTCTGCAACTTCTTCGACTCATTCAATCCAACAAAAAACTTCAAGAAATAATACAGCTAAAAACGAGGTGAAAAACCCTTCAAAAGTTACGTCAAAATCTACTTTTTCAGTTTCCCAAAATAAAAAGAAACAAGGTAAGGTTTCAAGTACCGTTTCAAATCAAAACGCAAAAAAGTCTCCTAAGAAAAATGACAGCCACTTGAAAAGTAATGTTTTCCACAGAAATGAAAAACCAGTTGTTTTCGCTGAAACAAGGTCAAATTTTCGCGTTCATTCAGGCAAAAAAGCCAAGCAAAAAACTGTGTCAAAAAGTAATCATCCGATTGCAATAAATCAAGCACTTTTAATCGATGAATCAAGCATTAACATTTCCACTAAAGAAGATTCTAGAAATGAATTGAAAGCAGTAAATACTACTGAAAGTAAGGAAACAGCTTCAAACGAACGTGACAAAGTAAAAGTTGATAGCCTAAAAAACACAGTTTCAAAAGACAGTTTACAAACCATAAAAACAACGGATTCTTTGAAAAATTTGACTACAAAAGAAAAATCTTCAAAGGAACCAAATTATAAATGGCAAATAGCAATTTATGGCGGTTTATTACGTGGATTTTCGAACGTTTCAGACGAAGCCTTTCACTTGAATGAAATTGTTGGCTTGGATGTATCTTTAGAAACGAGTTATCAACTCACTAAAAAATGGAGTATTTCAAGTGGACTTTCCTACAATACACGAAATCAGGAATGGACAAAAACAAGCCATGTGCCGGATACGGTTGTAAGCTACAATTTAGTCATCACGTATGATTCTTTGAATGTTGCAGACACTTTATATGTTCCAATTTACTCCATTCAAGACTCAACGGTTTTGGCAAATCGAACGTATACTTATCAAACATTTTCACTTCCCATTTCAGTAAATTTCACCTTGTTTGAACAAAATAACTGGTCGGGTTCAATTGGTGCGGGATTACGGTTTTCGTATCATAAAATCATTTCGAATCAAGAACTTGGCACGATGGAATCTCCAACAATTACAAGCTTTGGGATGCAGTGGAATGTTCGACCTGAAGTCAATTATTCTTTGGGTAAAATCAGTTTGGGTGCCTATGCGCGCTTTGCAGGAGACCTCAAAGAACCTTTTCAGTGGAACTTTAAACAACAACACTTTTCTTTGGGTACAGGTTTGTTAGTGAAATACCGTTTCTGACCTTTACGTTTTACGTTTCATTAATTTAATTACATTTGTGAAAAATCAAATTTTATGAATATCCCTGCAGAACTTAAGTACACCAAAGACCACGAATGGATCAAAATGGACGGCGATATTGCAACCATTGGAATCACAGATTTTGCTCAAAGCGAATTGGGCGACATCGTTTATGTTGAAGTTGAAACAGTTGGCGAAACGCTTGACCAAGAAGAAGTTTTTGGAACCGTTGAAGCTGTGAAAACCGTTTCTGATTTATTCATGCCGGTGAGTGGGGAAATTTTAGAATTGAACGAAGAATTAGAAGGAAATCCTGAATTAGTTAACAGCGATCCTTACGGAAAAGGCTGGATGATTAAAGTGAAAATTTCTGACGCATCTCAAATCGATGGATTGTTAGACGCAGCGGCTTACCAAGCTTTAGTTCACTAATCAAAAAAAATATTTTTTTTAAGAAAACTGCTTTCGGGCGGTTTTTTTTGTGTCTTTTTTTCCCGACGTCCTCAATCTTATTTACCATGATGAAAGCCTCTAATGATGGAAATCAGAAAAGTAAAAACAAAAAAAATCCCCATTCAAACGAACGGGGACTTTCAAAAGATGTATAAAAACTACGCGTCGATTTTCGCATATTTTGCATTTTTCTCTATAAATTCTCTACGAGGTGGAACGTCATCGCCCATTAACATAGAGAAAATCTGATCACATTCCGCAGCATTTTCAATGGATACTTGACGTAAGGTTCTGCTTTCAGGATTCATGGTTGTTTCCCACAACTGCTCTGCGTTCATCTCACCCAAACCTTTGTAACGTTGAACGTTTACAGAAGATTCGCTTCCAGCACCTTTCAATTCTTGTACCAAACGATCACGTTGATCTTCGTTCCATGCATATTCAGATTTCGTACCTTTTTTCACTTGATAAAGTGGAGGCGTTGCAATGTAGATGTATCCGTTTTCAATCAATTCTTTCATGAAGCGGAAGAAGAATGTCAAAATCAAGGTTTCGATATGCGAACCATCCACGTCGGCATCACACATGATGATGATTTTGTGATAACGAAGTTTTTCAAGGTTCAACGCTTTCG
>CAZHPL010000292.1:0-3732 GCA_964534495.1 uncultured Lishizhenia sp. | reverse complement strand
TATTGGGTGCCAAATCTCCATATGGCAATTTTGTGATGATTGTAACATTAGACTCGGGCATAACTTTTTTGATGCTAGCCTCTAGAACTTCCGCGCACTTAACATAATCTGTTGTTGCCGTATTTTGCGCAAGTATTACAAATCCTTTGTTCATAGAATAAGCTCCATAAAGTTATCTTTATTCATGACATGAAAGTCCATATCTTTTATAATCGCATATTCTTTACGGATTTTGCCGCGGCGCCAATTATCAAATAGTACAGTATATTCTGTGTTAAATGGTAGATCAGAATTTTTATAAACTGATGTTTTTTTACCAACATGAACTAAATTCCAAGGAATAATATCCCCGGGTAAAACAGTATGACCATTAGCAATTCTAAGTGCTAGTGTCAGTGCATAATCATTTCTGTATACACCTCCCACAAAACTATGAATATTTGCATAATGGTCATAGTTTTTCTGAACCATTTCTAAACATTCAAATATTTGTTTTGCTCTTTTGGTTTTTCTGAAAGTAACAACAGTTGCCCATAGTGTCTTAAAACTGTAGGCGCTTAAAATTTCTTGAGGTGCATCAGGATACATTAAAAAACTTGTAGTGTCATGGCAACAAAAATCAATTGATACATCAAAGGTTTTCAATAACTTGTTTGAATTAATCATGTAGTCTGTATCAACTAAGATTGTTTCATCATATGGGCTTAATTCAAAGGCTTGGTATCTACCCTTGTTAATCCATACACCCCAATCTCTCAAATTATTTTTGTCCGGTTCTGTAATGATTATTTTGTCAAAGTTATATCCGGTGGATGATGTCCGTGATTTTTCATCTGTGACAATAGTGACTGGTAAGTTTAAGAAGTGGTTGATTCTTTTTGCAGTCTCTTCTGCCATTTTATAATAATCGTAACGGCCACTGTTAAACGCAAATAATAAGGCTCCACGTATCATCTATTGCCTTCTAAATTTTTCCATTCTGCATGCCATTCTTGCATCACAGAGTTATATGTGTTAGACAAAGAATCAAATAATTCTTGACGGTTAACTTCAACTGGATTGCCAAAAGTGTCAATTAAAACTACCTGTTCATTAGTTAATGCTGATAGTAATGTAATGGTAATATTGTCTGCCTTCCACAAACCACCTTGTTCTGCTATTATTAATTTACTTTCATATTTTTCTTTTAGGTATGCCTTGGTTGCGTTGTGATTAAATCTAGCTTTTGCCTCTAAAATTAAGGTTGTGGTATCCATCTAAAACTCCTAAAAGTATTTAGATGGATGAGTATGCGAGATAAAATTTATGAACCGGATACAGTACCAGACACTGTAGGAGATCCCCAAGTACTTGAAATATAAGTAGTGCTCGGAGGTCTTATAGTTACAGTTGTAGCTGAACCCGAAGATACTGACAGTCCATTAGGAATTTCATCCCAAAGAGTGTACAATGTAATTACAGAGCCGGCGTCACCATTTGAACCCTGTGTTCCGTTAGTCGCGGCAATTACTCGTATGAAAGTGCTTAGGTATCCAGATGGACCTGTACTTGCTGTTTGCGTAAACAATGTTGTATTGGCTGTAGACAATCCAAAATAACCTGAATTAGTTGATATTGTGGGGGAGTTTCCGCCACCGCCGATCTTAGTTACGCCATTGTAACTAGTTCCGGCTATTGTAACAGCTCCTGATGTTGGGCTACTTAAAACAATTGTTCCCACATTACTAGCCAAACCGTTAAACAATAAATTTATTCCGGTACCCGATGGATGTGAGCAAGTAACTGCTAACTGTCCGCCGGCGTTAAAGAAATATCTAGCAGCATCACCTGAACTAAAAGTAACAGTATGAGTGAATGTTATTGCTGAACTCCATGCAGAACCAAATGTTGCAGTATTTGAACTGGTTGAGCCTTGACTAGCTGCATTTAATCTGTTTGTGTATATTGTAGACAAATTGGTCGGAACAGCACTTAAAAAAGCAACAGTATTTCCTGTTGCCGGTGCTGTAACAGACGTTATTGAAGATCCCTGGTGTTGTGCCGCGCTAGATGTATTGTTAACTAATGCTGCCCAATTAGTAGCAGTAACTGTAGTTCCTATTGCCACGTTTGCAACTGGTGTCTGTCCATAACCTGCATTTGTTCCACCTGTAGCCCATACAGTATTAAGTCTGTTAGCTGTGGTGACTGGGTTACCACCAACAAGATTGTTGAAGTCTGCGGCTTCAATTAAACCATATTGTGCGTAACTCATCTTTTATCCTTAATTTATTTTAACAAATGCTTCAACTGTGCCAATGTCATTTGAATTTTTATTTTCTAATGATCGTCCAATTATATTAAATGCTGTAGCTTCACCTTGTTCTGCTGCACGGGCCATACCATTACCTGCACTAACTAATCGTTGACCCTTCTTAACTTTACCGGTTACTTTTACTTTTACTCTTCCGCCCACAGCAATTGGAGGATGTGTGTTGTTGTCGCCGGCGCCTGCATTCATCAAATATCCGGCGGTTTCAGATACAACACCAAATACATCATCGCTTAATTCGTATTGGACAGCAGTAATTTCTTTTTCACCACCTAGCTCAACAACGGTTCCGGCATCATAGTAGCGGTCTGCTTCAAATCGTTCTGCTAAGTCAGCGTATGTTGCATTAAGTCTTGATCCAGATGTTAATGTCCAGTTACCGGTAATGCTACCTGTTGTTGTATTAGCTCCGGTAGAAATTGTTCTACCATTAAACACTGAACTTCCACCTACGACGCCTAAATTACCAGTGTATGTTGGTAAATAAGCTTGAACATTACTGTCGTTATATGTTCCAGCATATGTAATTGGATTACCAGTTAAATCCATGATACAGTTAGCATTTGCAACTTTAATACCTAAAGTCCCTGCACCTGAAATAACTAAATTACCAGTATTCATCCACACTGTTGTTCCAGCAACACCGTTTGCTGTTCCACTACCGGTTGCAGTCCAAGTTCCGGTTAACGTACCTGCAGTTGTTGTTCCGCCAGTAGTAATTGCTTGTGTACGCAATGTACCAATATTTCCCGTAGTAGTAGTACTATCAGCAATGGTTGCACTAGCCGTGACAGTCAAGTAATTGAATGTTGCGGCATTAGCATCCATGTCATTTGTTGCTATAACATTGTTAGCTGTAATATCACCGGTTACTGTTACTGCACTAAAGGTTGTTGCACCACCGCTTGATGTTGAAGTCAATGTAGACCATGCACTTGCGTTAGTTTCACCGTCTGATGGACAAACTTTTAATGCGTTATTGTTAGTATCATACCAAAGTTGACCACGCAGTGGGTTCGCTGGAGGGGTAGAATCTGCGAAGTTTTCTACCATGTGTGTAAAGTTAGTGTCTAACGATTGACCATAACCAGCATAATTACGACCTGGTAGGCCTAATGGAGTACTTGTAGTGTTAATAGTACCATCGGGTATTGTTGTTAGAACTGTACCGTCGCTCTTAACAATTGTATATGCCATGTTTTAATGCTCCGCTATATATTTATCTATTTAAATCGTTACCAGGTTAGTCAAGCTTTGAATTCTAACTGTGTAATCTATTTGAATTTGTCTGTTTAAAGACTTCTGAACCGGGTGAAAAATCACATGGGTCAAAAGTCTGGTAATCACATTACCTTCATTATCCGTACCGTAATTTGCCAAAAGTCCTAGTTCATCAAAAATAAAGCTAGAATCAGTTTGGG
>CAZHPL010000291.1:0-3745 GCA_964534495.1 uncultured Lishizhenia sp. | reverse complement strand
ATCTAGCTGTTCTTCGTGTAGTAGCCGTAAATTGAGAGTCCGTCAGTAAACCAATGTAAGCATTTTTAGCTTCGGCGTTCGTCGTGCCGGAAGGATACAACGTGTGTGTTTGGGCTTGATAAGCAAGTGGAATACTGGATGCAATTAATTGATTCACCATTGTTGGCGTAACGGTTGCTGGTACAGACAAACTCATTTCATCGGCGTTTGAACCAATAATCAACGGAACTTTATTGAAGTTTCCACTCTGAATCACATTAATAGGATAATCTGTAAAAACCACATGATCCAACGCAGGTTGCCAATTTTTTTGAACCAAACCACCCTGAATAGGACTCGTTTCCATAAACAATAAAGAATCTGCAGGCAACGAACGCATGTATGCAATTTTATCGGTAGTTGTACCGTTTGTTGTGAAACTATCAACAAAAGCTACCCCACTATTTTCCACATCTGAATAAGCACCCACTACAGGAACACCACTTTCAATGCCTGCTTTGTGAAATAAATTTACAGCAAGCGGCGTAAGCATCAGGTTACCAACATTTACAGCTCCTGCACTTTCACCAAAAATCATCACATTATCAGGGTTTCCTCCAAATGCAGCAATATTGTTTTTTATCCATTGCAAAGCTAAAATCTGATCCAGAACTGCATAATTTCCAGATTTTCCAGTTGTGCTTTCCGCATCTAATCCAGGGTGAACCAAAAATCCCAATGGACCTAAACGATATTGAATCGTTACAACAACCACATCTCCTCGCTCAGCCATGTTCTTACCGGAATACATGGGTGTATTATACGAAACTTCACTTGCTCCACCTTGTTGATTTCCACCACCGTGAATAAAAACCATAACTGCTTTTCCAGCTGCACCCGTTTGAGGCGTCCAAATATTCAAATACAAACAATCTTCATTTCCAGCAATTACTCCATTGGTTTGACCTTGCGTAAACGTTTTTTGAGGACAAACCGGTGCGAAAGCATTGGCATTTAATGTTTGTGTCCATGCGTCAGGTGCTTGTGGAGCTTTCCATCTCAGTTCACCAACGGGAGGTTTCGCAAATGGAATTCCCAAAAATTGATGAACAGCGCCATTCATCGTTCCTTGAACATCACCATATTGCGTGCTAACGACTTGAGCAGAAAAACTTTCCCAAAATGAAAGCGTGAGTAGTAATAAATAGATTTTTGACTTCATTATTTCCTTTTTAAACATTAACACCAAATAAATAACCAACGGCAGCACTCAAAACCATGGCAATTGTACCCCACAAAGTTATCCGTAATACTGCTTTGACAATGCTTGAACCCCCTGTTTTAGCAGCGAGAGCACCCAAAATCACCAGAAATACAATTGCAAAACCATACTGAGCATACACCATCCATTTCAAGGGCAATAAAAACGCCACCAAAAGTGGAAACATCGCTCCAAATGTGAAAGAAGCTCCCGAAGCCAAAGCAGCTTGAAGTGGTTTTGCTTGGTGTAATTCGGTTATTCCCAACTCATCACGTACATGCGCACCGAGTGCATCATGTGCTGTTAATTCTTGCGCTACTAAAAGTGCCGTTTCTTTTTTTAATCCCCTCTGTTCATAGATCGCAGCCAAACGACGAAGCTCTATTTCAGGCATTTCTTTGAGTTCAATTTTTTCGCGTTCAATATCCGCTTCTTCGATATCCGTTTGAGAACTCACCGACACGTATTCACCGGCTGCCATTGATAGAGCCCCTGCAACCAAGCCAGCCAAAGCGGACAAAATAACAGGCTCACGTGTTGTACTCGCAGCAGCCACTCCAACGGCAATACTCGCTGTTGACAAAATGCCATCATTTGCACCAAGAACGGCTGCTCGCAACCAATTACTTTTGTGAATGTAATGCGTCGCTAAATAATCTTCTACAGTTGAATGTTGCATAAATCTTTTCTTTTCGGAACCGCTTTTCGATTCGTTATATAAAGGTACGTTTTCAAATGTAGTTCGCAAGAAGAGGGGGTATAATATTAACGAAAGAATAAATTAGTGTAGGTTTAATTAATAGAACTTCTTGATTTTTAATGGCTAAAGAATTTCATACTTTTATAGAATAAAGTCGATAATACAGCAAATGAAAAGATACCATTTTTATCCAACAGGGCTAATAAGCATTCTTTTCATGCCTTTAGTGTTTTTTATTTGGCTAAATAAGAATGAATCTAAACCCAAATACGGTATAATAGAATTGATGTGGTGGAGTCCTGATTTTTATTTAAGCAATCCTGATATTATACCAAAAGAAAGCCACCCAGAGATCAATTATACTGATATTAATTTGACTGGTAATGACATCAATGACAAAGAAAAACTTGATTTTGCCCGTTTACAAATTCGTGATTTAGTAAAATCAAATGACTCGTTAAAAGGGATCAAAACAAAAACGTGGGGAGGAGTTTAATTGGTTATAATTAATTTTCTTTGTGAAAAAGGATAAAATTGGATAATTATATAGACCTATTAAAGTTAATTCTGCCGACCTATTTGGTAGAGCATTTTGAATTAACAAAAAGCGAACAAAAAGGAGAACATCTTCATTTATACTTTGAAGAAAAAAGTAAAACGCCCACAGAATTTTCCGATAGGATATTGGTTTCTAAGGGTTTTTACAACGAAATAACCGTTCAGGATTTTCCACTACGTGGTAAATTCGTTTACCTGCATGTAAAAAGACGAAGATGGACGGATAAAACAACAGGCGAGATTGTATTCCGTGAGTGGAAAGAGATTGAGGAAGGAACGCGGATGACCAATGAGTTTTCCGCTTTTTTAAAAGAAATTGGTCGATACTAAATCTTTAGATTGCAAGACAATAGGCGATTTCTTTGGTGTTAATGGACGTACATTACAACGTCATTATCGCGATTTCATTAGTGAGTTTAAAGACTGGGAACAACTGGCACATGCAGAGGATTGGTTGATTTTTCCCAACAATATTGGTCCACACCTATCCCTTGATGAAACGGCTTTGTCTAGAGGAGAATTATATACTGTTTTGACCAATAAATCAGCCAAAGGTCGCAAGAGGAGCATTGTCGCAATTGTTGCTGGAACAAAGACGGAGGACGTCGTAAAAGTATTCGAAAAAATCGGATTAAGAGAACGCAATAAGGTAAAAGAAATCACCTTAGATATGGCTGCAAATATGAATTTGATCGCCAAAAAATGTTTCCCAAAAGCAAAGCTAGTAACGGATCGATTTCACGTACAAAAACTAGCTGTAGAAGCATTGCAAGAAATTAGAATCAAGCATCGGTGGGAAGCAATTGAAGCTGAAAACCAATCCATTGAAGAGGCAAGAACAAACAAAAAAACATTCAATCCTGAAATACTTTCCAATGGGGATACAACAAAGCAATTATTGGCTAGAAGTCGCTATTTGCTTTATAAAGCAAAAGTAAAATGGACTCCAAATCAAAAGGAGCGCGTTGCTATTCTTTTTGAAAAATATCCTGATATTGAAAAGGCTTACGACCTAACTCAAGACCTCTCTACTATTTTTAAATCCACTAAAGACAAGAATATTGGCCTAACAAAACTAGCATTATGGCATGAAAAAGTAAGGCAAGCTGAGTTTCGGTCATTTAACACGATTGCTAAAACCATTGAAAATCACTATAAACCTGAGTTCGATTGTAAAATTAAAATTCAGATTGACATAAAAATCTGTTAGTCAAGGAGATTAATCGAAAGTTTAGCGGGCTAAATCG
>CAZHPL010000290.1:0-3748 GCA_964534495.1 uncultured Lishizhenia sp. | reverse complement strand
GATGTATTTAAAACACTAATAATTGAACAATCAAACCTAATTATTCTTAACTATCTTTTTGACGCTATAATGTGTATTGGAGTCTTTGACCGAAACCAAATAAACTCCGTTTTTTTCACCTCCAAGATTAATTGTTATTTCATTTTCATTGAGTTGGTCTTTAAAAATTAATCTTCCCATTAAATCAGTAATTTCAATCTCTTTGGAACCATTCACATCCATGTAAACAGTGAAATTGGATGTGGTTGGATTTGGGAAAACTGTTAATAAACTATTCGGTTGAAGAGAAACTTCATTTGCAAGATTATCTCCCCAATGGAGTGCTAATAAGGTATCTAAGGTATTGTCGTACTCAAATTCTATCAAATTATTAGTGTCTTGATAATAGTTAAATTCAGAACTGCTCAAAACATTCCCCGAATTCAAATCAATACTGTATAAATAGGAAATATTATTTATTATCCCTATAAAAAAATACCTTCCATTTGCCTCATCAATGGCCTTATACACGGGTAAAATTGTAATATATTGACAAGGTAAAATTGAAATCGACTGCAATTGCCCCGTTAAAACATTTGCAGAGCAAAACTCCCATTGCGTACTATTATTTGCATTTGATAAACAATAAAATGTATTGGAAGTATTACTAAAAATCTTGTTCGCAAGTGGTGTATTTGGCAAATAACTGCTCATCACTTGTCCAGTTTGAGCATTAATTACATATTCAGTTGTTCCATCGGAAAGAAAATAACGATGAGCAATTTCATCATACGTTGTGGAGCCCATAGCTAAAGAAGTTACGGGTAGACAATTTTTAATCTGTACATTTCCATTGGTTGGATCAATCCATGCAAAACAAAAATTAGAATTGTTAGGAGTTTGTACTAAACCATAAAGTGTATCCGTATTGTTATCATATTCTAGACCAATCAACATGGTGTTTTCGTCAATATTTGAAGGTACAACTGGGCTTGAAATTACTGTACCATTTTGACTATCAATTGCATACAGTCTTTTCGGTGAGTAATTGACATTTGTTCCAACAAAAAAATACCTATGATTATTTTCGTCAATCGTACTAGTTTCATTGTAAATCCAATGCACACCTGAGATACTATCAAAAGATGTGAAAGTCACATTTGAAGGATTCACAACTGTCAAAAATTCATGTTGTGAGTGTGCAAGTAAACAAACAAATGAAGTAAAAAATAAAGTTAGGAAATGGCGCTTAATCATATCAAAATGAATTAATATGTCATTCAAATGACATAAATAATAGTATGAAAGATATGAAAAAATTCTAAATTTCAAATATCACATTAGCACATTTCCAAAAAAGAAATTTAGTTTGAAGCGGAATAACTCCCAATCCCTTACTTCTTTGGGATACTCAAAAGCGGAATGGTTGTCAAATGACTCATTTCTTTCACATGATCTTTGTGAAACAAACGTCCAAAGAAGCTATACTCTTTGCGCTCCAACATCACCAATAAATCAGCTTGTTCTTCTTCCAAATAAAACAACAAACCTTCCTCAAACGTTTGTGAAGGCTGCAATTCCATCTGAACATTCGTTAAAGTGGTGGTATCTAAAAGCAAATCAGAAAATTTATCAAACTCTAATAATTCATTTTCGTTTTTACCATCCGCCAAATGAATAAAATGCAAACTTGCTTTCAGCGCATTGACAATTTTCGCTAAAAAGGCTGTCGCGGCAAAATCACCTTGATCCATCGCACTTGCGTACACAATTTTCTCAATTGGTTTGAAAGCCACCTCATGTGGAATCACTAAAACAGGACAACTCGCTTCACCAATCATTCCCGTAGTTGTTGAACCAAATATTTTTTCAGCAAGACTTTGATCGCCTTTCGAACCTAAAACGACTAAATCAGCTTGATGTTTTTCTACTAATTCCAACAAACCACTTACGATAGACGTGTGCTCCGTTACATCTTCAGTGATTTCAACACCACTTTTCCATTCAACTGGAATCGCATCAATTTGTTTTTTTAACTTTTCGGAATTGATAGCTAACATTTCTTCGTCTATTTCTGGATAAACGGGTGCTTCTGCTTCATTTACAAGAAATATTGAAGCGTCAAATATAGTATTGACAACTAAACGTGCTCCTGATACTTTGGAAAGATATAACGCGTAATGTAAAGCTACGTTGGAATTGGAAGAAAAATCAGATGCAAAAAGAATGGTTTTCATATTGAAAGAATTTATATCTCAAATGTAGGTATAATCTGAAGAGAAACTTTGAATTTTAGTGTATTTTAAGAGTGATCAAAATAAAATAGAATCGTTTCTTGATAAGATTTTAACTTTGTAGAAAATTCAAAATGATGAAGGACGAACTACTCAAACAAGAAATCGCCGCGACAGTCCGTATGTACAATGCAAAAGGTTGGTCACCGGCAACATCCACCAACTATTCCTTCAAAGATGAAAAGGGAGAAATCTGGGTTTCGCGCTCAGGTATTGACAAAAGTCAGTTTACAGAAAATGATTTTATTCGTGTGGACGAACAAGGTATTCCACAAGGTGAATTTAGTGACGTAAAACCATCCGCAGAGACCATCATTCACTGCGAAATTTACCGCCATTTTCCCGAAACAAAAGTGATTTTACACAGTCATTCGCTGTATCCTGTACTACTTTCAACAACGGTTAAACACGAACTGAAATTCGAGGGTTATGAAGTTCAGAAAGGATTTGAAGGTGTCCGTACACACGATTGCACTATTCATGTTCCAGTTTTGGAAAACAATCAAGAAATGATTTTTTTTACCAATGAATTGGAATACAACAAAAGTAGAATTGCGCACCATTGTTTTGTTATTCGTAAACATGGAACGTATGCTTGGGGAAGCAATTTATTCGAAGCAAAAAGACACCTAGAAACCTTGGATTATTTATGTGAATGTGAATGGAATTTAACTAAAAAATAATGGCAATTTTATCTATACCAGAAAAGAATTTCCGCACAAATGACGTGGCAGAAATCAAGCAGTTTTTCAATGAAAGAACTATTTTTTTCGAACAATGGTCATGTGATGTAATATTCGAAGACACTGCCTCACAAGAAGAAATTTTAGCAGTGTACGCCAAAGATTTGAATCCTTTCATGGAGAATGGTGGGTACCAAACAGCGGATGTAATTTCGATTAATTCCTTGACCGAAAATTACGAAGCGATTCGCGCAAAATTTCTGTCTGAACACACTCATTCTGAAGATGAAATTCGTTTTTTTGTGGATGGCCAAGGTCTGTTTTGGTTCAACTTGGAAACGGAGCCTGTTTTTAATCTTTTGTGCGAAAAAGGTGATTTAATCAGCGTTCCTGCAGGAACAAAACATTGGTTTGACGCTGGAGAAAACAACCCATTTGTAAAAGCAATTCGTATCTTTATTGATAGGAGTGGTTGGGTGCCCCATTACACTGCTTCTGGATTAGAAAAACAATTTGAAGATTTTAAAATTTAAGCCTTGAAAAGAGCCGATATACGATTTATTTTAACCGACATTGAAGGGACAACGACTTCTGTTTCGTATGTATTTGATGTCTTGTTTCCGTATTTTAGAAAGCATCTTTCGGATGTGATGAATCACAAAGATTTACCTGAAATACAACAAGCTTTTGAGCAAGTCAACGAACTGTTAAAAAAAGAAGGAAGTCCACTTCCACAAAACGATGCAGAGCTTTTAGCCGTTCTTGAAAAATGGAGTTTAGAAGACAGAAAAG
>CAZHPL010000289.1:0-3759 GCA_964534495.1 uncultured Lishizhenia sp. | reverse complement strand
TATGCTAATTGTCTGTACTTGGATAAGGGTAAAGTTGAAGGTTCGCTGAGCCACGCTTCAAAGACTCATCAAAAAGTTTGGGGAGAAGTTCAAGAACTTTATAAAGAGTTCGAGAAGACTAGACATGAATCTTGTAATGGAGTTTGGTATCTTGTAGCATGGTTTATTACCGTGCTGTTAACATATCGTGCTTTCTCTTAAAAATGGATTTCTTATCTATTTTTTAATTCATTTCAAATTATACCAGAATGGATTTTGGAGCAGATAACACGTTTTCTCGAGAGTATCTTCAAACTCTTCATAAGAACTATAAACTTCAAATTTTGAAGAATATTCTATTAGATGTTTATAGAAGAGAAATTGAGCCCATAGCAAAAAATGGCGGAACTTGTTACGAGTTTGTTAATTTCATAACGAAAGGAAATACTGGATTATATCATAGCAAATGTGTTCCAACAGTTGAGGAGTTTACCCAAGGATTTCAAACCATGTTTCCAGGTTGCAAAGTTGAATATTTTGAAACATGGGAAGAAACTAAACCTGGGATTCGTCAACAAAAAAGATACATCTTAATTGATTGGTCTTAAAAATGGATTTACAAGCTATTTTTTAATTTTCAATAAAATCAAAATGCCTCGCACATCAGAAGATTCTAAACCAGAAAGACATGGAAAATCATGGTCTTCTGAAGAAGAAAAATTTGTTCTTGAACAAATTCAAAAAGACGTTGCTATATGGTTGATTGCCGATCAAGTAAAAAGAAGTTCTGGAGGAGTTTCTAGTCATTTAAAAGAAATCGCATATAGAAATATCCAAAATGGGATGCTAATTGAAGAGGCGTCAAAACTTGTAGGAATTCCGATCCAAGATATTCAAGAATATATTACACGAAAGGAACTTTTAACAAAAATTAAAGTAGATAAAGGTTTAGTTCAACAGACATTAAAATTTCCTATTGAAAAAGAAGAAACCTTGTTATCAGTTGCTATTGAAATACGTGATCTTTTGAAGGAGATTGTTAATAAAAAGTAAAACGAATTATCGTTTTTTAAAGTTAAAGTAAATCAATATAATGGATGTAAAATTATGTAAATACTGTAATAGTGAAAAATCTCTTGACTTAATGGTTAAAAAAGAAGGAACATATCGATTTCAGTGCAAAGAGTGTAGAAATAAAATAGAAAGAGAACGAATCAAAAATAATCCAGAAATTCGTGAAAAGGAACGTTTACGCGGTAAAGAGAAATATCAGAAAAATAAAGAAAAACACTGTTTAATAACTAAAAAATATTACCAAGAAAATTTAGAATGGCGTAAAGATCTACACTTGCAAAAAACATACGGAATTACCATGGATGACAAAATTAAACTAAGAGACGAACAAAATAATAAATGTTGGATATGTAGAAAAGAATTTGAAAATGATAAGTGTGCATACGTCGATCATTGTCATCAAACTAAAAAAATAAGAGGATTGTTATGTCATTCGTGTAATAGTGGATTAGGGTATTTCAAAGATAACATTGAAAATTTAAAACAAGCAATAGAATACCTGTCTAAAGAATAAAACGGATTTCTTATCTGTTTTTTAATTTTCAATAAAATCAAAATGCCTACCGCTTCAGAACTTATTTCACTTGCAGTAAAGATGTCTCAGAAAAAGACAGATGAAAAAATTGCTGATCTTCAACGTCAGATAAATGAACTGAGAGAAATCGTCAGTAAATTGAAACCTGTTGAAGAGAAAACTACTGTTGACAGTCTAATTACTTGTCGCAGATGTGGAAGAAAAGGACACTGGACTCTTGGTTGTCAAGCTAAGACTGATATTCATGGCATTGAGCTACAAAATGATGAAGAATATGATTCTGAATAAAACGGATTTATACATGTTCCGATAATTATTTTTAAATTGAAAATGTCATATATCAAGAAGTTCTTAGATGAAAATGCGAAAGGTGGGCAACATGGAACACATTATATTTACTGGGTTCCTCCAAAAGTATTTGCCGATCTGAATGTTAAGCGTTGGAAATATAATCGTCCTGCTGATCAAGATCGTGTAAAAGTTATTAATGAATACATGAAACTCTCAAAGCGAGTTGATGGAATGATCTATCTTGCTTTGGTAGACAATGAACTTGTTTGTTATGATGGAAATCATCGTAGAGAAGCTTTGAAAGGAATTGATGATATGAACTTAATTCTTGTAGATGTTCTTTGGGAAGCAAATGATAAGATTGTTGGTGACGAGTTCAAGCGACTAAATGAAGCTGTTTCTGTTCCTGAGTTTTACAATTCAATTGAAGCAGATAATCAAGTTCGTGAAAAGATTCGAAATAATGTAGATATGTTTTGTAAGAACTATAAAGATCATAAAGTAGCTTCTAAAAATCCTCACAGACCTCATTTTAATCGCGATGTATTTTGTGATGACTTTTACAGAATCATGAATGAATTGAATATTGGTGTTGAAGAATTAATGAACAGACTTACTCTCTTAAATAATGAAATGAGATCTCGCGACAAGACAGATTTACCTGAAAAAGTAATTTCTAAGTGCGAAAAAACAGGACTTTGGTTATTTGCGTGGAGTTCGCGTTTGAATTCACTTGAACTGAAGTAAACAATAACTTTTATTCAAATAATAATTCAATTTGTTCTGGAAATACATTAAAGATTTTCAATATTTTTTCAAATGTTCCAGCAGGAACGATAAGTTCTCGTTCATATAATTCATAAATAACCTCTTTTGAGCTTTGTGATTGTGTTGCACCATAATTAGCATTTGGATTACTTATTCGCTGATTCCTTTGTTGTTCTGCTGTACATACAGAGTTTCCACCACCAATTGAAAAGTTTTTATGAACTGTCATGCGTCTAGGATCAAAATGGCGAACAATTGTTTTATTAATATCTTTATCATGTATCATAATTGTTCCAGATTTTTCACCCATAGGTGCCCATAATGTAATTTCAACTTCACAATTAGTTGGATATACTCCAATACTGTACTGTCCAGTAAACGTTATCTTCATTAGGTAATAATATTTAAAAATGTTTAAACTAAAACGAATTTGATTTTATCAAGAATAATGGTTTTAACTTAGATCAAAAATGGAGCCTCTTTATACTATCGAATACATGAACAGTCTTCCTGACCAACGAAAGTTGGAGGAAGATGAGTATGTTGCCAAACATGTTAAAGAATATGTTTTCTATATCGCCAAGAAGATAGAGCATTATACTGCTTGTGTCTATGTACATGTTCCAGGAGCAATTCGTTGCACAATGCAAGGACCTTGTAATTATCATCCATCGCGAGATACTTTAATCAAGTTCCTTCAAAAATGGTTTCCAAGAGTGGAGGCTGTTGAAGGTAGCGACGATGAAATCTTAATTGATTGGACAGATACCGAAAAGGGAATGGTTCAAAACATGTATCCTGACAAAAATGAAGAACATAGGACTTACCTTGAATCTGGTAGAAGATTTGTGAGTAGATTCTCATTAACATCTTAAAACGGATTTAGAATTCTAAATTCTAAGTTTTTTAATTATACAAAATGACAGAAGAACTCGAGAAAGAAATTGAGCAGCTTGAAGCTGAATATCGTGAACTTGCTGAGAAATGCTCAAACGCAAAACTTAAGCGAAATGAAGCAAGAGAAAAGCTTCGTCTTGAACAATTGAAGAAGATTGATCAACATATTCCTCAATACATCAAACGCTTAGAACGTCTGAAGAAGACAATCGCGG
>CAZHPL010000288.1:0-3789 GCA_964534495.1 uncultured Lishizhenia sp. | reverse complement strand
GCAAGTGTTCTGGAACATCCTCGTCATCTACGTAACCAGCACCATGCTTGTGCTCGCGCAAATCTTTAAGAATTGGCAAAGCAATCATAGAGATTGTGTGCTCAGCATTCCAGTGATCCCAAGGATCTGTCTTGATACTGATTTTGCGTTTCTGTTTAGAATGGATCCAGATCAATAGTTTATAGAACCATGTCGTTGGTCTATCACTACACAGTTTACGTTTTTGCTCTGGAGTTTCTTTATGAAAACCATGTGCAAGGAATTCACCGAACCAATCTTTTAGGCGATAGTCCCAACGCTTTTCTAGGTCTTTGCCGTTTTCTTTTAGCTCGGGGTATTTTTCTACCCAGAAGAAAACTTTATCTGCGATTTGGTATGGACCAACCCATTTCGTATAAGGCCCGATAGTTACACGCACTTTAATCCTCCTCAATAAAGCGTAAAATGGCACCAGCACATGCTAGTGCCCCTACTTGTTGTCCTTGATTAAATGCTTCACCAAATTTCGATTGTTCGTGTGTTTGGCGTGTTTCGTCGGCTCGTAGTGATACGTTTCGACATTCATTCATTAATTCAATTGCAAGGGCTTTGCCAAAGTTTTCGATAGCTGCTTCGTCCCAGGAATCGGGTACACCGTCGCAGTATAGCCCATGTTCAATTGCTAGTGCTTCGATACGTTTATGCATTATTCCATTCCAAAATGTCGTTTAATCTCATCGCGACAGTATGCAGAGGCATACTGTTGATTGCCGTCAAACATGCCACTGTTAGTAACTTTCTGACAAACCTGTGCACACTCGTTAACCACTAACTCAGTGTATAATTTTTGATCAACTTGCTTTACGCCAAGCACATCTTCTGTAGCTTGTTTAATTAATTTTTTAACAATCTCTTCGTTCATCGCTGTATCTCTCTTCCTTAAGTTTTAGAAGATAATCTAAGGCTGCGTCAATATCTTCTGGATTTGCACTTCCTGTAACGACACTGTATCTCTCACCTTGAGAATTGTACAGTTCTAATTTGAATTTACTGTTCATTACCAACTCCCGTCGTCAATCCAAGCACGTACAGTTAAAAACAACCAGCTCGCTACAAACATGTGTTCATTAGGGCTAGGCCATTCAGTATTTGGCACAGGTTTTGCATAAGGTACAAAACGCCAGTGTGCAGGATTAAGTGTCAGTATAACACTTGCGCCCGAATAACGCAAGTACTTTATAAGTCGATGTATTTTAGTTTCCATTCTCTTGCTCTCAATTCATGTCCAATATAACCACGCGGGTTGCATACTACACGACAGTCTCCAATCATATAATCAAAGTCATCGTGCATGTGTCCGTGTACCCAAAGTTTGATCTCTGGACGGTCCAAAATAAACTCCGAAAGTTCAGTGTAGTATGCACCGTTCATCAGTGTTTGATGAACATACTGTGGCGCAATACTTTGCGAACTCGGTGCATGGTGTCCAACGACTACAACTGGCTGTTCAGGTGTTTGTTCACGTACATTATACACTACTTCGCGAATGTACTGCAAACTTTCTCTATGACGATGTAACGTAGTCGCAGGCTTGAGCTTGCAGTAACCACGCGTGTCGTCGCGGATAACATGAAAGTCGCTCATTAAATCGCGAACTGCATGTAGGACCATTCCGTCGCCTGAGTGCATGCTAGTCCATAGGGTGCTACCAATAAAAGTAACCCCACCGATGGTTACAGATTCGCGTTCTAGAAAATGCACGTTTGGGTACTTGCTGCATTCATCGCGCAGGTCCTTAAGACTCCCGACCCACTTACCATGATAAAACTCATGGTTACCTGCAATGTAAATTACATCAGTAAATTCGCGTGAGCACCGATCTAGAAACTCTCTGTAACGTAGCACACGTTGTTGCTTGTCGCTGTATTCTCGCTGGCCCGGCCCCAGCTCAACTACAGGATGCTCGTGCAAATCGTCAGCAAGCATAACATCGCCAGCGAGAATTAGTACGTCTGCGTGTTCGTCATTGGAAAACACACAGTCGCCAAACTCTAAATGGATGTCAGATGCTATTGCTAATTTCATTGTTTTGCTAATTCCTTGAGTTCTTGTTTAATCATTGCAGTAACTTCTTCGCTGGCGCTAGAAAGATATACTGTAGCATTTGGGTAACGTTTACGCATAATATCGCGAACTTCTTTAACTGTTGCGCCTTGGCCAATAAATGCATTGTTCTTTTCGTTGTAAAAATAATAATGCCCTTGCTCACGCTCAACAACTACACCAATTGACTGGTCTGCAATAGCCTGTGTTTCGCGTTTGACTTTTTCAGTTTCGTTCTCAAGTTTTGCAGTGACCACATCAATGCCGCCGGCCTTTTTAAGCAACCAAGCCAGTGACCCAACGATTAGTGCAATGCACAGTAAAAATCCAATTGCAATACCACCAAGAAGTTCAAACATGTTTGTTCCTATCGATAAGATTCAAGATTGATCAAGTTAACAATTGCTTCGTTGAAGTTTTGTTCTTCGGGAATAATATACACGCTGTTTTCGTGACGATCAATTTTTCTGTCGTAGTGATTGAACGTAACAATACGGCCACCACGTGCTACTTGAATTTTGACTGTAAACCCCTTTGCAGTATCGACACCGTCGGGGTCGTATTGAACTGGGCTAGCTTCGTTTAGATACTTGTTGCCATTGCGTTCTTTTTCCCAGTCTTCGCGCACCCACTTGATAACTTTTCGCTTAATCCAATTCATGTAAAACTCCTATAAAGTTTAGCTATTATACGCGACTTGCTATTTTTGTGTCAACCTAAGTTAGGTATACCCGTCCCAAAAAGTATTACCTGGCTTACACATCATTTTGCACACTGTATCTACAGGTATGCTTTGATTTAATGTCTTCTCTAGCCAGGCATGCTTATAAGCACGTAATTCGTCTAACGTTCGGTTTTGTATTGACCAGTTACTTCGATCCTTCCAGAGCTCTGACTTATATAATGTAAATGCTGAACTAACCCAGCAACACGGCCAGTAATATCCATCAGCTGATATGTATTCAAGGCGAGCGTTATGGCACTGTGGAACTATATGGGTTACAGTTCTTAATTGATCAGAATATTCCCTCTGTGTATCTACTAACTCAGTTGGTGGACGCAATGTTTCGTCCCCAAACCGGTTTGTCTTAACTGACGCAAATTTAGCGCCGTACGATTCTGCTAAATCTTTAATGGTATCAATCTCTTGGTAATTGTAATTGAACAAAATTGTCTTCCATACAAGCTGAGCGTCGTATGTTGATAGAATTTTTAATCCTAACATTATAGACCCCCAATCACTATTCTTTCTGTATAAATGGTTATTATGCTCTAACCCATCAATACTAAAAATTACTTGGTCAGTGGGAAGTAAGAGTTGTCCTAGTTCATGCCAAAAACTTTCGCTTCTATAGCTGCCGTTGGTTACTATCGTAAATTGCTTATCTCTAAATGTGCTAATAAATCTCAGTAGGTGCGGGTAATAAATTGGATCGCCGTGATTCCCTTCTAAGTTAAATTTGTTAATTTTTTGTCCTTCTGGACAATCTAAAAATGAGATTAACCAACCGATATCTAAATCAGCTTTAGGGAAGCTCCCAAGTTTTTCAGCTACAGTAGTCCGTGGGCACGCTGGACACAATAATGTACAACGAGTCGTAAGCTCAAGGTGCATAGTGTATTTAAAAGAAAAAGGGCACCGAAGTGCCCCCAAACTTGAGGAGTTTGATTAAACCAGACCGACTGACATTGCCTTATAACCAGCTG
>CAZHPL010000287.1:0-3789 GCA_964534495.1 uncultured Lishizhenia sp. | reverse complement strand
AAAAAAGGTAAATCCTGACCGAAATTTTTCTTTTCCATGGTTTTCCCAGTCACATACGTTGAAGAAGTTGGATTTGAACCAGCGCGTGTCGAACTTACTTGTACTTCCTCCAATGTTCTCCCTGTTCGGTACATTGAAATGGTAATCATGTTATTAAAATCAGATGGATCAATACTTTTGCCAGCGGAATAATAACCTGGTTTTTCGCACGTCAATTGATAGTAATCGCTTTTAACATTGGCAATCATAAAATTTCCACTGCCATCGCTTACTGTTTTGATGTTTAAATTTTCGATACTGACGTTAACACCCGACATTGGATATCCATCATTATCCTTAACAATTCCAAAAATGTTGTTTTGGGTTTTGGCGCTAAAACTCAATACGAGTAAGGCCATGAATAAAAAAATTCTTGTTTTCATTTTTTAAAAAATTTAAACAAGAACAAGGGGCTAATTCTTGGTGATTAACAATTCATAATTAGCTCAGTCATCATTTTCCCTTCGCAGGCATTACCCTACAGGTTCAATGGGTATAATCTCAGCCTTTCTTTCGTCAGGCACCCCTTAGAGACGCCGCAAAAGTAGCTATTATTTTGAATGAATCGATTTCAATGAATCGAGAAGATTAAAAAATCTGTGTTCTCAAACACCTTTTTGAATGGCAAATTTAATCGTGTAATGTCAACCGAAGAATGTTTATCAATTACAACAAATTTGCATTTACTTGCACTCAAACCACTTATATAAGAAGGGTCAAAAAGTTGATCATCAGAGCAATTCCAACCTTTTCGGTGTGATAAATAAATCATTTGCGGATTAAAATTCCCATTCAATACAATCAAGTCGTTTCGCTTAGAAAGTGTATTCATAATGGGCTCAATGGTGAGTTTATATTTTTCAGCAGATTTAATAAAGAAATCATGTTGTTGGTTGGCAATACTTTCCACCATACAAAAGAAAAACACCAAATAGAACAGCCATTTTTGTTGGATTTTCAGCAAAGCATACGCAGCTACCAAAGCCATAACAGGCACGAAAGGAATGATGTAATAACTATGATGGTAAAAGAAATAGCCGGATTTAAAAATATACACGAGGAATACGCTGAACACTGAAAAGAAAGCAATAATCAAGTTTTTTTGACGGTCAACAAACATCCATACCAAACCCATGAGGAACAAGGCAAATGTCACAAAACTGAAAAATGCATCAAAATAAAAATTATCGAGCGTTTCTTTTAAATGACTTGAAATCTCACTAAAACCAACCAAAAGTGGCCTGCCTGAATTGTACCAATTTCCATAAGTTGTAGAAACATGTGGATTCCAAACAAAATACCACCAAAACGTCAGCGCTAAAGGAATAAGTGTCAAAGTAGCTAATAGAAATCTACTTTTAATCGTGTATTTTGCATTCAAAAGAAAGGGAGCCAAAACCACTAAATATATTCCAGCTGGGATTTTGGATAAAATGGCCAATGAACAGAAAAAAGTGTACAACAATAATTGCCGAATTTTTTGCGCTTCCAAATATTTCAAGCCATAGAAAAGTCCAATGAACATTAACGAAATGCAATACGTGTCAGGCATCATTTTTCGAGAAAAGGAAAACCAAATAGAAACGGTCAAAAACAAGGTTGCATAAAAAGCTAGACGTTCTTTAAAACCTGATTGCTTGAGTAACTTGTAAAAGAAAAGAAGTCCGAACGATGAAACAATCAAGTTAATCAATCTTCCATACCAATGCGTGTAGCCAAAAATCTTAGCTATCAAGAAATAGGCATAATTCATCGATGGAAATTCAATTCCGATGATGCCTGTTCCACCCGAATTATCGTCAATGCGAGCATAAAAAATGGATGGGTCGACTTCCAAGAAATTACGCGCTACCATTAAACCTGTGGTCTGCCGCCAATTGTGACTAATTTCCAAAGGTGGATTGGTAATTCCGATGAGTCGAATTAGAAAAAAAACTAGAATCCAAAATTCGATCCGTGTGTAGTTTTTCAGAACAAATTGTTTCAAAGACACTAGAAGAACGTATTAAAATGAAAACAAATGCAAGAAAAACAACACGTTAACAGCCATCTTAAAGTTATTTATTGATCAACAATTTAGCGATTTGAACCGCGTTTGTTGCTGCTCCTTTGCGTAAATTATCCGCCACAATCCAAAGATTTAAAGTGTTCGCTTGTGATTCATCACGACGAATACGCCCCACAAACACATCGTCTTTTCCTTCGGCATAACGTGGCATTGGATAGTTATAGGTTTCAGGATCATCTTTTAACGTCACACCAGGAGTATCGTGCAACAATTTTCGAACATCAGCCAAATCAAAATCGTTTTCAAATTCAATGTTGACCGCTTCTGAGTGACCACCTACAACCGGAACACGAACGGCAGTTGCTGTTACCAAAATCGAAGGATCAAGAATTTTTTTAGTTTCATTCGTTAACTTCATTTCCTCTTTCGTGTATCCATTTTCTGTAAACACATCACATTGAGGAATACAGTTTTTGTCGATTGGGTATTTGTAGGCCATTTCAGCCGAAAGACCATTGCGCTCATTTTCCATTTGTTGAACAGCTTTTACGCCCGTTCCAGTAATACTTTGATACGTAGAAACGACTACTCGCTTAATACCGTATTTTTTATGCAATGGTGCCAAAACCATCACTAATTGAATCGTACTGCAATTCGGATTGGCGATGATTTTATCGGAAGGAGTTAATTCATGTCCATTGATTTCAGGAACAACCAACTTTTTAGTCGGATCCATTCGCCAAGCGGAGGAATTATCAATAACTGTCGTGCCAACCGCTGCAAATTTCGGCGCCCATTCCAAAGAAGTTTCACCACCCGCGGAAAAAATAGCAATATCAGGCTGCATTTGAACGGCTGTTTCTAAACCAACAACCGTGTACGATAAACCACCAAAATCAATGATTTTACCAACGGATTTTTCAGAAGCCACCGGAATCAATTCTGTAATCGGAAAATTCTGTTCGCGTAAAACCTGCAACATTACATTTCCAACCATACCTGTGGCACCAACAACTGCAACTCTCATATTTCTGACATTAAATTACAAATCAAACCTCTTGTTTCAGTGGGTAAAATTAATATATTTGATGTCCTATGACTTTGCTACGCTATTTTTTAGTCAACATATCCGTTTTTATTTCTTTTGGGTGGTATGCTCAGGTAACGGATCAGTTTACCGATGGTGATTTCACGGCAAATCCAACTTGGACGGGATCTATAGCTGATTTTACGGTAAATACTTCCAAACAATTGCAGTTGAATGCAAGTGTAGCGAGTACTTCCTATCTTTCGTTAGCAAACGGTTTGACAGACTTCAACACCAATAAAGAATGGCGTTTTTACATCAAACAATCATTTGCAGGCTCTTCGAGTAATTTTGGTAGAGTTTATTTAATAGCAGATAATCAAGATTTGACGCTTGTTCAAAATGGATTTTATATTCAATTTGGAGAAAGTGGATCATTAGATGCGATTCGTTTATTCAAACTCTCTGCAGGAACTTCAACACAAATTTGCGCTGGTCCCGATGCTCAAATTGTAAACAGTATTAACGCATCCATTCGCGTAAAACGAAACACTAATGGAGATTGGCTAGTTTATACCGATTTTGCTGGCGGTGAAAATTATACCTTGCTGACTTCAGGCAATGACCCAAGCACATTTGTTGGAACTTACTTTGGTATGAGTTGCGTCTACACCGCTTCCAATGCAACCAAGTTTTTTTATGACAACATTTATGT
>CAZHPL010000286.1:0-3797 GCA_964534495.1 uncultured Lishizhenia sp. | reverse complement strand
TTTTCTAAAAAAAATAAAGAATCTGAATTAACCACATGAATTTAATAAGACGATGCAGCACATTCCTTTAAAAGATGCAGAATTATGGTTCTATCCGGATTTTTTCGCTGCTGAAGAATCGCAACAACTTCTGACGCACTTCCTGAATGAAGTCGAACTAGAGCAGGGTGAAATCACTTTATTTGGAAAGCACTACAAAACACCGCGATTGGAAGGCTTATTTTCGGATGAAAACTTGAATTATTCGTATTCAGGTCAACAGTTGAGAGCAAAGCACTTTACGCCTTTATTACGCGATATTAAAACTAAAATAGAAGAATTTTGCGGTTTTAAGTTCAATTGCGTGCTTATTATTTTATACCGTGATGGTCAGGATTCGAATGGTTGGCATGCTGATAATGAACCTGAATTAGGCCCCGATCCTGTCATTGCTTCCGTGAGTTTGGGCGCAGAAAGACGATTTGATTTAAAACACACCCAATCGGGTGAACTTTTTCAATTGTATTTACCTGCAGGAAGTTTATTAATCATGGGAAAAGGCTCTCAAATTCATTGGAAACATCAATTGCCTAAATCAAAGAAAATAAGCAGTCCACGTGTTAATCTAACATTTAGGTTTATCCATCAATAGTTGCAAAGTATAATAATTCCTTAATAAGTATTTTCCTTCGGAGCTGCTTGCGGTCTCGCGCTGCTCGAAATGACTTTTGGAATAGAAAAAATGGCGAAAATGCGTTGCATTTTCGCTTACCCTCAAACCGCAAGTCTTTCCGAACGCATGTGAGGAATATTCGATTTCAATTTTGACAACTCAAATTCTAAAATCAACGTTTTCGTCATAGTTGCTTCAACCAAAAAAATCATGACTATTTGTTTTCATTTTCTATACTTACAACAGGAGTTTTCGAAGCATTACTATTTCATTTTCATGAAAGTTACTTTTTGGATAGCACGAATGTACAGACTCAATCTCGAAATGTTATTTTTGCAGTATGTCACACGAAATGTACATGCGCCGATGCCTTGATTTAGCCAAAAATGGAAAATCAAATGTTGCTCCTAACCCGATGGTTGGCTGTGTGATTGTCAAAAACGGCGAAATCATTGGTGAGGGTTACCATCAAATATACGGTGGACCACATGCAGAAGTCAATGCCATCCAAAGTATCGCAAATAAAGAAGACTTAAAAAACGCAACGGTTTACGTGTCGCTTGAGCCTTGCTCCCACTTTGGAAAAACGCCTCCTTGCTCTGATTTATTGGTTAAATCTGGTGTTGCATGTGTAGTAGTTGGTTGCAGAGATTCCAATCCGCAAGTGGGTGGAAAAGGAATTGACCGACTCAAACGCGCAGGAATTGAAGTCATTGAAGGGATTTTAGAAGACGAATGCAGAGCCATCAACAAGCGTTTCTTTACGTTCCATGAAAAAAATAGACCTTACGTCATTTTGAAGTGGGCACAAACTTTGGACGGTTATTTGGACAAAGCACGCATTTTGGGCGACACGGGCATCAATTGGATTTCTGCACCTGAAACAAAGACTTTGGTTCACAAATGGCGCGGTGAAGAACAAAGTATATTAGCAGGAAGAAACACGGTTTTAAATGACAATCCCTCACTTACGGTGCGTGAATATACTGGCAAAAATCCGATACGTATTGTGATTGACAGTCAATTGCAAATCAGTAAGGAACTGAACATTTTCTCGGATGAAGCTCCAACAATTGTTTTCAATCGCTTGCGAAATGAGAAAAAAGAAAACGTTGAATGGGTAAAAATCCCTGAAACCAATACCAAATTCATTCTTGATGAGCTGTACAAACGTGGCATTTCGTCTGTATTTGTGGAAGGCGGCAGTCGAACGCTTCAATATTTCATTATTGACAACGTTTGGGACGAAGCGCGTGTGATTGTTGGTAATAAAAAATTCGGAGATGGCACAAAAGCTCCTATTATTAATAAAGTTCCGGTGAGTGCTCAGGCATTTGGCGAAGATATGATTTACTATTATACCCGAAAATGATTGCATTACTCCTAGCGATACTTTTTTCAAGTGTCATTTTTGTGATTTTCAAACTCTTTGGAAGATTTGGCATTGACACTTTCCAAGCCATCGTTTTCAACTACTTCATGGCCTTGGCTTGTGGCTTGATTTTTTACGGTCATGAATGGAAACCAATAGCTTTAGAACAACGAGAATGGTTGATTTTTGCGGTTTTAGCGGCATTTCTGTTCATTTCACTGTTTGTTATCATGGGAATTAGTTCACAGAAAAATGGCGTTGCAATTACCTCTGTGGCGGTAAAAATGAGTATGGCAGCAAGTGTTTTCGGAATGATTTTCATTTATAACGAAAAAGTTACTTGGATAAAAATTATTGGTATTCTATTGGCATTTGTGGGTGTGATTTTGGTTTCATGGCAAGGAAAATCGGATGAAAAGAATGTAGGTAAATCTTGGTGGATGCTTTTGGTTTTGTTTGTTGGAAGTGGCGTCTTGGACTTGGTACTGAACTACACACAAGGAACATTTACAAACGTAATTTCTAGTTCACTTTTCTCTGCAATTGGCTTTGGCTTAGCCGGACTCATTGGCCTTGTTATTCTGAGTATTCAATTTGTGCAACAAAAAGCAAAATTGGAGCTCAAAAACATCATTGCCGGATTCATTTTAGGAATCCCCAACTTTTTTTCCATATTCCTACTTATGAAAGCGTATGGCGACACGGGATGGAGCAATTCAACGGTATTGGCGGTAATAAACGTTTCAATCGTCAGTATTTCAGCATTTTTGGGCTTAATTGCTTTCAAGGAAAAAATAAGTCTTTTAAAAGGAATTGGAATCATTTCATCACTTTTGGCAATATTTGTATTGTATGCAGCGAATTAACTTTTTCAAATTAGCTTTTGTGTTGACGTTTTCGTTGATGCTTTCAGGGCTACAAGCGCAAGGAACCTATCAATTAGCCGTTCTGAAATACAGTGGTGGCGGTGATTATTACGCTAACCCAACGGCACTACCGAACTTGGTTTCGTTTTGCAACAAAGAACTAGGTACCAATATTTCCAAGGAAGTTCCGTACGTAGAAGTGGGAAGCAAGGATATTTTTCTCTACCCACTCATTCACATGACAGGTCACGGAAATGTTGTTTTCTCCAAGGCAGAAGCGGAAAACCTACGCAATTATCTGCAAGCAGGCGGTTTTCTTCACATCGATGATAACTACGGAATGGATGAATTTATCCGTGTGGAATTGAAAAAGGTTTTTCCGAACAGCAAATTAGTTGAATTACCGAGTAACCACCCTATTTTCAATCAGAAATTCAAATTTAACGGGTTGCCGAAAATCCATGAACACGATGGAAAACGACCACAGGCATTCGGAATTATTGAAAATGGACGCTTAATGGTTTTATACACCTACGAAACCGATTTAAGTGACGGCTGGGAAGACCCACAAGTTCATAATGACCCACCCGAAAAGAGAAAACAGGCGCTGCAAATGGGAGCAAACATTCTCATGTATGTGTTTATGAAGTGATTAGAATAATATTAACTCCTTTCGAACCCTAATTTTGCGGATTTTTTTCAAGTCCTTTTGTCTTGACACAAAAGGACGCACCTCGAAAAAGCAGCGAAGCTAAAAAGTCAAGGCTGGGAATTTCTTTTTTGTTCGCAAGTATTGCTTCGATAAACGATTATTTTCCCGAAGCGAACCATTTTAACTACTTTCTGAAACTTAATATTTCTCCCGTTGGTCGAAATGACAAAGAGAGGATTTGTATGGCGAAAATGC
>CAZHPL010000285.1:0-3800 GCA_964534495.1 uncultured Lishizhenia sp. | reverse complement strand
TTAAATCCTCCAAAATGATACCTATGATTAATTGTACATCCCGAATTGAATAATAAGAGGAAAATCAATACAGTTATAATTGAACATTTTTTTCCAATAAACACATTTATGTGAGACGACAGTTTCATGCATGCAAGGATAAGAAATTGAAATTTAATGATTTTGCAGAAATCCTTAATCCAACACCCGAATTTTACTATAAAATGCAACTAACTGATAAAAAACAAAAACCCTTGCAGAAAATTTATCTACAAGGGTTTCTATTTTTGTGATGTGGTATCGGGCGGAATCGAACCGTCGACACAAGGATTTTCAGTCCTTTGCTCTACCAACTGAGCTACGATACCATCGAGTAAATTCAACCAATTCCGTAGAATTGACTTCTTAAACGGGCTGCAAAAATACAAAATCTCCGATTACTTACAAACCTAATTTTAAAATTGTTTCAAAAATCACCAACTGCTTAGAGAAAAATCATTACAATCTACTAAAATACTTACCACCTATTTTTACTTTTAACTCTGGGCAAAACACGCCAACTCTTTGATTTTTGGCATCAAAATTGACTAACGACCACTAACATTTCCTAATTTTTAGACAAAATCGATGAAAATTAAACATTTCAGTGATCCACGTAGAATATTATCTACTATTTTCGAATTATCGCTAAACTATTGCAAATGAAATCATCCCGAAAATTAAAATTTCCAGTTGACATGAAAAATAAATTATTTACTGTTCTTTTGCTCATCCTTGCATCTTTTGCTATTAATATTTCTTTTGCTCAAAGTATATTAGATGTTAGAATTCCAGGAGCTAAGGCCGGTTCGGCCGGAAGTACTTGGGAAGTTGAATATGTAGATGGCCAAAATACGAATATTGAAAAAGAAGTTAAGATAGATTATTCGGGCTGTACCAATTGTGGAAATGGCAATGGCAAGGATGGATTCCTTTACACGCAATCATCATCAAACAGTTGTTGGCAAGTTTTGCAAGGAGGAAGTGGTTCAAACTCTTGGAAAACTCTACCGTTTTGTGAAACCTCTACTGCCGTGGGTGGAGCTACAGCGGCTTCAGGCACCCATACAACCTATTTTCGATATAACTGTAATACAGTTGGAACTTACACTGAAACAATTACTATTGGTTTTGCCACTGCAACTGGCGGTTCTTGTGGAACGCACAAAACAGGAAGTACTTTTTCAATTGATATATCAGTTAAAGTTGTGAATGGAAATCTCTACACTTGGACAGGCGCAAACGGAACCACTGATTCATTTTATACAAATGCACTAAATTGGGCACCTAATAGAAGCACCACAAGTAGCAATGATGTTTTAGTTGTGGATATGGGCAATCCCACCACTCCATGGCAAACAACCATTGACATATCTGGCATTTCTGATCAAATTAGTCAATTCAAAATTTATCCATACAATCGAGTTAATTTCAGATGTTCTACAGGCTCAACTGCAAATTGGTTAATTGGAAACGGAACAGATGGAGATGATTTCGTATTTGATGCTAATACAATTGCAAGAAAAAGTGGCCCTGGGAATCTATTCATTGATATTGACAACAACAACACTACTTCATTACAGTCAAGTTTAATTGACATTTGGAATGGAACACTGAGATTCACTGGTACTGCCCCCACTAAAATTTATAGTAATATTTTTACAAGTGGAGGTACACTTTCTTTTCAACCTACAACAAGTTCAGAGACAAGTCAAGTACAGTTTTTAGGCTCAAATCAAAGTTTAAATCGGACTGCTGGTTCCCTATACATCGATTCCCAAGTAAATGTTGTTATTGGACCAGGCACTTCTTCCACTCTTACATTAAATAGAAGTTTACCTCTGTATTCAATGCTCACAATGTCGGCTAATGCAACTATAGCATCTAACACTTATACAGGTTCAACCAAAACTGACTTTGATGCTTGGTCACCAAATTTGCAATTTAGATATTTTGAAAAAGTTGGTTCAAAAGCATTTGGTCAATTAGCAACGATGCCATCGGGGGCTTCAATTACGGGCGGCTGTTTATTCGAAACATACAACACCACCAAACGATCTTATCGATTAATGGCTGCACCCATGAAAAATGCTGTTCATCTCAGTCAATTCACAGATGACATACACCTAACAGGTACAGTTACTGGGAATAACAGAGATACATTTAACCAAAATTGCTCTTGGTGCACATCTTCTATATTTTACTGGGATCCATCAGCAGGTCGTTACACTGCCTATGCATCCGGTAATAGTCCAAATAAAATAAACCCTGGAAGTGGGGCGCTAGTATTTTTCAGAGGTTCAGCTGCAGGCGACAATGGATTAGGACTTCCAAATGCTTCAGCCAATGAACAATTAATTGATTATAAAGGTCAAATTTTCACAGGAGATCTAGCGGTAAATCTTACAAGTGTGACAAATGATTATACAGGTTATAATCTTGTAGCGAATCCTTATCCTTGTACCATAGATTTCAGAAGATTATTAGAGTTAAATAAAAGTTCCAATCCCATAAAAAAACAATTTCACATGTATGATGCAATTGCAAAAGATTATAACGCTTGGGACAGCACAGTAACCACTGGTAGCAACAGAACCCCAGGTAGAAATGGTCAAAGTTATTATGCAAATGACAATTCTACCAATGGTGTCTTTAGAACAAAATTAATACCACCCGGCGCTTCATTTTTTGTAATTGCTAACTCAAATGGTGCCCAATTAAACTTTTCTGAAACGGTTAAACACAACGAAACTAGCTTAAAACCATCCCATAAAAATTTCGAAGTTGAAGAGATCTACGAAACTTCTTGCAATGAATTACGTGCATCTATCCATTATAACAATGATTCAATGAAGGAAAGTAGTTCTTTTAGTTTAGAATTCGATATTAACGACAGCTCAATTAAAAATGAAGCGGACGAATTTGACGTAAATAAGATGTGGGGGGGATACCTAGGTATTGGAACAACAACCGATGGCAACAACTGGTTCTCCATTGATCGCCGAAACAAATTAGCAGAAACTGGAAATACTCATGTTGTCAATTTAAAGACAAAGTACCCTAAAACAGGACCTACTGATATGATTTTAGAATTTGGTACTTGTAGTTTTGGAAATGGTAATTACGAAATGACCTTGGTAGATAAGGTACTAAATAAGACGGAAGAAATTGGTGATTTAACTTCTTACCTCTATACCATCAATAATTCGGATGAAAAACGTTCGGATAGATTTGATATTATATTCAAAGCTGTGCAACCGGCTATGAGCACAACAAAAATTAACAATGTTAAAAATACATACGTAGTTTACCCCAACCCAGCAACAGATGGGCAATTTAATGTAGTTAACAACAAATTAAATCGTGTAAAGCAAATTGAAATCTACAATGCACACGGTCAGTTAATTAAAACAATATCAAATTGCACTACGGATTTAATCTCTATCAATCTAAATGCTTCTTCTGGAATCTATACCGCCGTAATTACCGGAGAAAAGAATTCAGAAACACACAGAATTGCTATTCCTTAATAAAACAATCTCATTGATCTAAAAAACTAATTGTAGAACAGATCAATAAAAAAAGGCTTTCACCTAATCGTGAAAGCCTTTTTTACTTCTATACAATATTTATTTAACTAAAACATCGCTAAGCCAGAGTGAAATCATTGCAAACCCGCAGTTTCTCCTACAAATAATTCTACCTAATAATTGTCTAGCTATTGGAAATTAATGTCCGCCTTCAACCGGGCCAAGAGAAATTCCTTGCTGCTTAAAATACGA
>CAZHPL010000284.1:0-3848 GCA_964534495.1 uncultured Lishizhenia sp. | reverse complement strand
ATTGGCTGCGAAAATTGCTGAAGTTACTGTTACAATTGCTACTAAAGCAGGTGAGAACGGTAAGATCTTCGGATCTGTTAACACAGTTCAATTAGCAGATGCGCTTCGTAAAGAAGGATATGAAGTAGATCGTAAATCTTTGAAAATTAAAGATGAGCCAATTAAAGAAGTTGGAAGTTACGAAGCGGAAGCAAATCTTTACAAAGGCGTTAAACAAATCTTCAAATTCGAAGTAGTTAGCGAATAATATTTCATCGAAATATTTTGAAAAAAGCTCGGTTCAACGCCGGGCTTTTTTTGTTTATCGCCCTTTTTCACATGTTCTTCTACAAAAAAATCTCAAAAGATAATATTGTATTTCTTTTGGATAATTATGAATAAACGAATAGCAGATATTGGATTGCATGTATTGGGCTGGATTGTGATGATTAGTTTTTCCTACTTCACAACCGTGAAAATGCTAGTGCTAGGAGTCGATCCTTCACGCGATCGTTTTTTTCTGATTCCCTTTGTCATTTCAAATAGTTTGATGATTGGTATTTTTTACCTGAACTACTATTTGATTATTCCTAAAATTTTGTTTCGTGGTAAATATTGGTTATATGGAATAATTTGTATTTCACTTTTTGTTTTTATTTTGAAGTTGCCTGATATCCTTCATCCTTCAAAGATTGATTTTCACAAAAAACCACCTCGATTTGAAAATCGAAAACCACCTTGCACTGATTGCATAGCTTTCTCTTTGTCAATACTAGAAAGAAAAAGCCATTCGAAACCCTTTTTGCCATCACCAAACCCAAAATTTGACCGGAACAAAGGAATGATTTTTCCTATGTTGTTTAGTAATATGTTGTTGATGTACATCATTAGTTTTGTGGCGTCTATTACTATACGCGTTTCTAATCGATTGCGAGAAATTGAAAAAGATAGAGCAGAAGCACAATTAAATTATCTAAAATCACAAGTTAATCCTCATTTTTTATACAACACCTTAAACGGAATTTATGCTTTGACATTGATTAAATCGGATGCAGCTCCAAAAATGGTCGAACGACTCTCTAAAATCATGCGCTATTCTCTTCGGGAAGCACAACAAAAAAAGGTGCTTTTGAACGATGAATTACAATATATAATGGATTACATTGAGCTCCAACGCAGTCGTTTAACCGTAAAAACTAAATTGATTGTCATAAATTCTATTCCAGAAACAAACCTTGAAATTGCTCCATTATTGTTTATTCCTTTTATTGAAAATGCATTTAAGTATGGCGTTTCCACCGAAGAAGAGAGTGAGATTCAAGTTCATTTTGAATTGGACGGAGATGTTATTCAAATGATGGTGAAGAATCAAAAAGTTAACTTACAAACCGAATTTATCGAAAAATCAGGAATGGGAATTGAAAACACAAAAGCTAGACTCAACTTGACTTATTTGGGTAACCATGAACTCTTTATAGCAGAAAGAGAAAATGACTTTTTAGTATTACTTAGAATAAAATTAAATCCACTTACTTAATCAAATATGTTAAAAGTAATTGCCGTTGATGACGAGCCTCTGGCTTTACAAGTGATTGAAGCTCTTTGCGCTCAGCAAGAAGGAATTGAATTAGTTAAAACATTCACGCAACCCATGCAAGCTTTGCGTTACGCACAAAACTTTCCTGTTGATTTAATTCTATTGGATGTTCAGATGCCTAGTATGAATGGCATTTCACTTTCAAAGTCTTTACGTGAGGAAATAATGGTGGTTTTCACAACCGCATTTAGTGACTATGCAGTCAAAAGTTATGAAGTTAACGCATTGGACTATTTAGTAAAACCTATTTCACCTGATCGTTTTGCACAAGCTATCAAAAAAGCTATTGAATTTTCAAATTTACGGAATCGCTCTGTTGATAAAAGTTTGACAGAAATTTATATACGTGCTGATTTAAGTTTGAACAAAGTTCTTTTAGATGAAATCGTTTTTGTGGAGGGATTGGCAGATTATGTTAAAATTCATATCAAAAATAAACGTCCAATTGTATCACGTATGACGATGAAAGAAATTGTTGAAAAGCTACCTGAAAATAGATTTATTCGAATTCATCGTTCATTTGTTGTCCCATTAGATAGTATTCAAGCCATTCGAAACAGAAATGTGAAAATTAATGACAAAGAACTTCCAATTGGGAACACGTACTACAAAGATTTTATTTCAAAATTCAATTCTGAAGATTGATTCATCGCAGAAAAAAGCAATTGGTCTATTAAAATAGGAATTACTTTTTTTCTTTCTTTACTTCGATTCCGAAATATAAATTGTATCTCGTGAGTCGTTTCATCTTAGTGTTTGTCATAATTATTAGCTCTCCTTTTGCAAAAGCTCAGCGAAAGTTTGAATTCAATTCAGCAAACAATCCATGTTTTTTTGAATTTTATACGTATGCCCAAAACGGAAATTATACGTCGATTCGGAGACCTTTTATTTTTGTCATTCCAGCTACAGACAATAGTGCGGCATATCAAGCAAAAATCGATAGCTTAAAAGATAATCCTAAGTATTACAATTACGAGTTTGTATTTGTTCCTTCGTTACGTGAATTGAATTATCAAACCGAGTGTTTACAAGCATTATCAAGTTTGATTACCTATGATTTCAAATATGGAAAATCAAATGTATTTTTAATTGTAAACGATTCTACATTTGATGAAGTAGCTATTCAAAAATCAGGATTAAATCATTCATTTTCAACTATTAGATTAATGTATAAAGAGAAAATTTCTCAAGACTTTAAAGAAACATTTATTGATTATGAATCCATAGATGGAAAAGAGGAAGAGGAGCAAGGAGGTACTTTATACGTTGAAGAAAATAAATCGGAAGATGAAAAGGAAACTGTGGCTTATAAACGAACTTACTTTGGACCACCTGTCGAAACGAATTTCACATTGTCAGGGTTCGTTAAAGATAAAGCAACTGGTGAATCCATATCTTTTTCAACTATTCAATTGAAGGGCAATGTAAAAGGAACAACTGCAAATGCTGACGGTTTTTTCACCATTAAAAATGTTCCAAATGACACCTGTACCTTGATTATTAAAAGTACAGGGTATTCTCCGACTGAGTTTTATCTTTCGCCCATAATCAATAAGAAAAATTGTTTGATTGAACTTCGACCTTTTTCAAAGGAAATAAAAGAAGTAAAAGTTTCAGCAAACCGAGAAGATGTAGTACTTGCAAAAAAAGAAGAAGTAAGTATGATTAAATTAACTCCTCGAAAATTGGAAACGTTACCTAGTTTAGGCGAAAGAGACATCATGCGCTCATTTCAACTTATGCCTGGAGTTAGCGCCGCCAATGAATCTTCCTCTGGTTTATATGTCCGTGGAGGTACACCTGATCAAAATCTTGTACTATTCGATGGTTTTACAGTGTACCATGTGGATCATTTATATGGTTTTTTTAGTGCTTTTAATTCAAATGCAATTAAAGATGTTCAATTGTATAAAGGTGGTTTTGAACCTCGTTTTGGCGGGCGATTATCCAGTGTAACAGAAATAACAGGCAAAGAAGGTAATCAAAAGAAATTCAATATTGGAGGAGACCTAAGTTTGTTGAGTATGAATGTTTTTGCTGAAATACCAATTGGAGATAAGTTTTCATCGGTTGTATCTTTTAGAAGGTCTTATAAAGGCTTGATTTATAATAAAATATTTAGCAAATTCAGTTCTGGAAATGACACTCAGATGTCAACTACTGGAGGTGGCCCAGGTGGATTCAGACAACAAAACACAAAAACAAGTTCATATTTCTATGATTTGAATGGTAAATTTACCTATCGTCCTACTCAAAAAGATGTACTCTC
>CAZHPL010000283.1:0-3851 GCA_964534495.1 uncultured Lishizhenia sp. | reverse complement strand
TTTGTTGTTTAAAGTGGTAAATTGTACGCCGGTGAAATTGGTTTGGAAAAACAATGGAAACAAGGAAAATTGATTTCTCCGAATTCACATGCTTTTCATTTTGGGGTGAATTACTCTTACGACTTCACGAACTGGAACCCAATATTGGGTTACGATATGGGGTATTGGTTCCGTAAAGACAACATTAGTTTGACCTATGGAATCACAGCTTGTGTTCGCACCAACTTTGAACAATATCGCTATGGCTTCGCACCTGTTTTAGGGTATAAAGTATGGCAGTTGCACGTTCAAACGGGGTATCAGTTTCTTTTCCCAATGCGCCATTCCTCTGTGAATTACTTTCCAGCGAATAACATTTTTCTTTCAGTTCGTTTTGTGCTAGTGAATGATCGTGAGGTAAAGAAATATGAGAAGAAAAAGGATTAGTAAATTCACGTAAACCACATCGAAGATTTAAATAAATGACGTTCATTTTTCGGCCTTGAATAAGGTGCCTTTTTAAAAAAAGAAAAAGTTTTATTTCCCACAACTCTTTCCAGCAATATATCCCGTGGTCCAAGCCGCTTGGAAATTAAACCCACCTGTTATGCCATCAATATCCAGCACTTCTCCAGCGAAAAACAAACCAGGATAGCGTTTGGATTCCATCGTTTGCACATTGATTTCTTTTAAATCAATTCCTCCTGCTGTTACAAATTCCTCTTTGAAAGTTGTTTTTCCGCTCACCTCATAACGGTCATTCAGCATTTGATTTACAAGTCGATTGATGTTCTTTTTCCCCAAATCTTTCCAACGTATTTCGAGGTGGATGTTCGCTTTTTCCAATAAAAAATGCCACAAGCGTTTGGTCATCGGAAAGGGATTCCAGTTTCCAATCATCTTATTTGCATGTTCTTCCATAATTTGATCCAATTGAAAGCGTAAATCGACTTCTTTAAGTTCATCTAGCCAATTCACCAAAATTGCGAATGTGTAGTTTTTTTCTTCGAGCAAACGAGCTCCCCAAGCGGAGAGTTGTAAGATTGCCGGACCACTCATTCCCCAATGGGTAACCAATAAGGGACCTCGACCGAGAAGTTTTTGACCTTCAACCCGAACGCTTGTTTTTTCAACTACATTTCCCATGAGTTCACGTACAGGATTTTCAGGCATATTAAACGTAAACAAGGAAGGAACTGGCGGAATAATGCAAATATCCAAGTTTGATAACAAAGAAAAACCACTCGTTTTGGGTTGTCCGCCAATTGTTAAAATGATGCGGTCCACTAGCTCTTCTTGTCCATTCACGACCAATTTCCATTGTTTTTCTTGAGGTACAATGGCAGTAATCACCTGTTGCAAGCGCACTTTTACACCTAAATCACTCGCTTCTTTGAGAAAAGTGTCGATGATGGTTTGTGAATTATTACTCGTTGGAAAAATGCAATTATCGGGATAGGTGGTCAGTTTTACTCCTCGCTCGTTGAACCAATTTACAGTGGACTGTGCATTGAACTGTTCAAATGCCTTGCGAAGATAATTTTCTCCACGTGGATAAAACGACGCTAGTTTACGATTGTCAAAACATGCGTTGGTTACATTACACCTTCCTCCCCCCGAAATTTTTACTTTCGCTAAAATCTTTGCTGATTTTTCCAAAATCACTACTTCTGCTTTTGGAAAATGTTTCTTAGCAGCCAATGCAGCAAAAAAACCAGCAGCTCCACCACCTATAACAGCAACCTTCATGCTCAAAAGTAGTTAATCATTCGTAATCGATTTTTGTTCGAATGGAATATTATTAATAATTGAACGTTCAATTCAAGAATCCCCTAATTTTTTGTGCATGAGTTCTCGCAATCTTTTTCGCTTTTTGGGTCTTAGTTTTCTAGGTGCCATTGTTTTGTTTTCCATCGGAAGGTTTGCAGGGAAAAGCAAGGATATTAAATCTTCAAATCAAGGAGAAAAAGAGCAACACTATACACTTCCTGAGCCAGACACGTTGGCCGCACCTATGTTAGCTGTCAAAGGAGCAGAAAAAGCGGTGAAGTTGAGCGATTTGCAAATTACAACGACAATTCAGAACAGTATTGCGGTTACGCGTTACGAGATGACGTTTTACAATCAAGAGTTGAGAGCCCTTGAAGCTGAATTGAATTTCCCGCTAGCAGAAGGTCAAAGTATTCGCTATTTCGCGATGGAAGTGAATGGAGAAATGCGTCCAGCTGTGGCAGTTGAAAAGCAAAAAGCCCGCGTTGCATTTGAAAGTACGGTTCGTAGAAATGTGGATCCTGGTTTGGTTGAAATGACGGCGGGTAATAACTTTAAAGCGCGTGTATATCCAGTTCCACCGAAAGGAAAAAAACGCATCATCTTGGAGTATATCGAGGATATAAAAGCGGCAGGGACAACCGGTTTTTACTTTTTACCCTTGTTTTTCAATAAGAAACTAAATCATTTTTCATGGCATGTGAATGTGGCCGACGCAGAAAAAAACTGTTTTCCGTATTCTAAAGATTTGCGATTTGAAAAGGTTGGAAAGGTTTGGACAGCAAAGTTGAAACTAAAAAATGTATGTCCTCGAAGCATGAAGCGCATCGGTATAAAAAACAAGGCGACTTCTTCTGTTTCAAGCGTTACTAGAGATGGTAAAACACAGTATTTTCAGGCTCGCTTTTTTGTGAACGATCGCCAAAAGCATAAAATTAAACCACGAATTGTAACGGTTTATTGGGATGTTTCGGGTTCAAGAGCTGGACAAAGTTTGATGCGTGAAAAAGCAGTTTTAAAGACGTATGTTGCTTATCTAAAAAATGTGACAGTTGAAGTGATACCATTTGCAAATAAAAACCTAGAAGGGAAAGTTTTCTCGATTCAAAATGGTGTATCAAATGAACTCATGGACTTTATTGAAACCTTACCTTACGATGGTGGGACGAATTTGAATCTACCTTTTTTAAGTGCAAAAGGATCTGAAATTTTAGTTTTTTCAGATGGTCTTTCCAATTTGAGTTGGGATATTGCCAAAGTAACTAAAAAACGCATTTACACACTCACTTCAGTTCCTAGTTCTGATTTTAGTTTTTTACAATTTTTAGCCTCCGTGTCAGGCGGGCAATTTTTGAATTTGAATCAACTTTCGGTTCGTCAAGCGCTAGGATTTCTAAAGGCTGATAAATGGCAATTTATTGGTTTTGCTGAAAAAGAAAAATCACTTGAATATTATCCCGTTAATGCCATCGTTCAGAATGGTAATATGAGCATTTCTGGAAAGGTAGGAAAACATGTAAAACACCTGACAGCCTTATTTGGTTATGGAAATCATGTAGTCGAAAAACGAAGAATTGATTTAAATTGTGTGGGCGTTACCAATAAAAATAACGGAACGGAAACCCTATTTGCGATGAAGAAAATCCAGTTTTTATCAGGTAATTATCGCAAGAATAAAAAGGAAATAACGGATTTGGGTCTGAAATACCGCTTAGTTACCCAAAATACCTCTTTACTCGTTTTAGATGCCGTTGAAGATTATGTTGAACATGAAATTGTTCCGCCACATAGTTTACAAAGAGATTATTTCCGTTTATTAAAGGAAAAGAAAAAGGCCGCGATAAATGATAAAAAAGCAAAAGACAAGGAGCTACTCGAGGACGTAAAAGAACAAAAAAGTTGGTATAAGAATCCTCAAAAAATGAAGCGGGAAAAAAGTGATTCTTATGTTGGTTTTAGAGAAATACACACGGCAAATGAACGTTCTGTGGCTCCACCGCCGTCTCCAGCTTCACCTGATGTTGCTTACACGCCACCCGTTGTAAGTGAAGAAGCAGAAGCAGAGAGAAGCCAAGATGGTAATGATGAAAGTTATTCTCCTC
>CAZHPL010000282.1:0-3856 GCA_964534495.1 uncultured Lishizhenia sp. | reverse complement strand
TATTTACAGTTTTGTGCTCCGAAATCCGCCACTTCGCCAAGCTGCAAAACGTTAGTGGCAAGCGTAACACACCAAACAACCATCGACAAATCGAAAAAGTATAGCAATATTATGACTGCAGAAAATCGAATATCGTTTTTAGAAATAAAAGTAATTTGGAAGGATGACGATATGTTCGAGTTATCTGTTACGGCATCAAATATTGACTTTTTTGGCAGGACAGAAGTATATGACCAATCTGAAAGCTTGTCTAAATTCGCCTCGACTTTAAAAGGTTTTCCCAACGACAACAAGACTTTATTCTACGAAGCAGGACAAAAGGATAGTTATGCTTACTTTTCAATGAAATATTATGATATTGACAAAGGCGGACATATTGGAGTAGAAATACATCTTGAAAGCAATGTAGCAACCGAATATAGACAAGAGGAAAAGAACAAAGTGAAACTAGAGATTATTGTTGAACCAAGTGCAATTGATAATTTTCAAAGAGAGCTTTTTCATCTTGCTGAGAAAGAAGAAGGATCGGCAATACTATATGGTAACGATAATAGACTTGACAATTAAAATGTATAATACCGAGACAAGAACGCCAGCCACTAACAGCACCTACCCAAAAGGCGGGGTTTCGTTATCTCCGTTGAAGAAAACGCAGATGATAAGTTCCTTGGCAACCAATATGAAAAGCAAGTAGCTCATTTTTTTTTTTACAATCGAGTTTCAAAACTTCCTCAACACCAACCTTTTGGTTTTTTCAATTTAAAATTTTCGATTCTCAATTCAATCCCGCGTTAGGGATAGTAGCGGCATCCTTCGGGTTGGGTGTGGTTGCAGAAAAGCGAGTGCAAAAAACCGAAGATACAGCGAAAAGCCCGACCCTGAAAAAAGGAAGAAGGATGATGACTTTTTTTTAGGGGGACGCCCAACTAAACATCAACGCGACATATACCCAAAATCACTTGCTTTAGGTGTGTTTTCAAATTGGATGTTGAACACGTGTTCGCCGGGTAACAAATCACAAAAATTCGTATTGAAATGAATGCCCAACTCATTGGAATAAAGCCAGAAATCTGCACAAAACAACTCGTTGTTTACCACAATTTCTGCTGTTTTATTTTTTGCATCAATTGAGCGTAATTCAAGGCTAACTTTTCCTTTTGGAAATTGTTTTTTGCTAGAAATCAAGAAACTGCGTTCATAACCATCTTCAAGCGTAATCGTATAAAGCACATCATTTTCCTTGCACTCCGTTATGAGTTCTTTTCCTTGGTATTTGATTTCTTTTTCAACTATCAATTGCTTTTTTACGTTGCCTTTCAAATCACGCACTGTGACTTTTGCCTTTACATTTTTTGTGGCTAATTCGTCTGATTTTAAGTAAATGCTTGTTCCTTTTTCGGTTTCATGTTTCAAAACCGCCATTTGTCGATAGTCTTCTCGAACGGCGTAATGCAACGCTTTCCAATTCCCGTAATAGTCAATGCTCGACCACGTTGGAGCTGGCCAACAATCGTTCAAGTGCCAGTACAAGGTTCCCGAACAGCGCGGTGCATCCAAACGATGTCCTGAAACGGCCAATGAAACGGCATACGCTTGTGTCAACTGCGAAAAATAGACAAACTGCGCAAAGTCTTTTGGTTTACCATACAACAATTCCGCATGTTTTTCAATCATCCCATTTCCAACATAGCTTTTTTGGTGGTTTTTCATCACTTTCGAATGCAAATTCCAGTCGCTACTGTCTGCAAAACGTCGAATCGTTGAAAATTCTGGAAAACTCTGAAATCCATATTCTGCGTTGAATCGTCCAATTTTCTTCCCGAAATAACTCATCGGATCTTTACCGTGCCAAACACCCCAATAATGTTGTGTGCCGTGATTGTAAAATTCGTCATTTCCCCAATTACTCAATGGCGAAGTATGTTCATACGGTGTTCGGGAATAGCGTCGTAGTACATTGGGCGCCAACTTTTTAAATAAATCATCATACGCTTTGGCAATGATTGCTTGCGCTTTATCATTCAAATGATACTGTGATTGAAAACGCCAAGTTTTCCATGCCACATCCACTTCATTGTTTCCATTGATTACTACTACACTGGGGTGCAACGTAATTCGAGGTAACTGAAATGTCATTTCTTTTTCAACTTCGTTCAAAAAGGTCGAGTCACCGGGATACATTGCACAAGCAAACATTAAATCTTGCCAAACCATGATTCCTGCCTTATCACAGGCCTCAAAAAATGCATCATCAGGGTAATAACCTCCACCCCATACACGCACCATGTTAAAATTGGCAGCTTGCATTTGCGCCACCATATTTTGGATAGACTCATCCGTTACTTGGCTTGGGAAAACGGATGGTGGAATGTAATCTGCTCCTTTACAAAAAATCGGTATTTCATTGATTTGCAACACAAACGAGGTTCCCCAAGCGTCTTTGTTTTGCACCAACTCCACTTTGCGAATTCCAAAATGAATCACTTTTTCATCCAATAAATTGTGTTTTTTGTCAAATAATCGCAAGGTATCAGTGTAAATCGCTTGGTCACCAAACCCAATAGGCCACCAATATTTCGGCTCACTAATTTTAACATCAATTTGAAATACACCTTCTTTTTCAACGGCATCTTCTGGTTCAATTACTCCTAAATATTCAGACATTAGAACAAAGGGTTCCTTATTATTTTTCAATTGAATGGCATAGGAAATCATTGCTTGGTGTACAAAAATCTCCTTTGTTGAAACGCTAATTCCCATTAATTCATTGGATTTACCGAAACGAACCACAGCTGGTTTCTGAAGTCCTAAAGTATTCATTCTGAGTGCCCAATCCCAGCCAAACTGATACTGCGGTTTACGTGCCAAAGGAGCAATTTTTTTTTGTATCGCTCTGCAAAATAGCGCACCGGCGGTATGAACAGCAATTTGATTTCATTGTAGCCACATTGCAAATAAGGGCGAATTTCAATGGTATGCGGATGATGATAATTGGCTGCCGAATAGATGGATTTCCCATTTACACGAACAGCTACATAGGTGTCCAAGTTAGGGAAATACAGTTCCAATGAAGAGGCTTTAAATTCAGCTTCAGTCAAATAAAACGAAGATCGCAATTCCCAATCGTGTTCTTCCACCCAGTCAAATTTTTCTTCATTTGTACCAAAATAAGGATTGGGTAATTCGCCTGAACTAATTAATTTTTCTTGAATGGAGCCTTTTTCACCAAATGGCAACCACACTTTTTTTAACGGGTGAAAAAACTCCCAATTCAAGGTGTGTTGCGAAAAAGTGGACATGCTCATAAACAACAATATAAATAGCGAAAAAATACGTTGACTCAAGGTTCGAACCATGTTGGGATTTTGTTTAAACAAACTTAGTAAATTCTGTGGATGTGTGGGACGTTAAGTCCCGATAGCTATCGGGATTATGATTTTAGGTTTTTACTTGCTTTCAGCATTTTTCCATTTCCATTTTATTTTTACTTGTCTTGGCGCCTAATCCTGCTATGCGTTGTATCTCCGACTTTCTTTCCATTCCGCTATTCTCCAACTCAAAGTCGGAGGATGTCACTGCTATCAGGGGCGTGGGATTTACTTATTGAATAAATACTCCTTTTACAATAAAAGTACTAATCACTTAAGGCTTTTTCCAATAATGCATGAAAAGTTGCTGCGGGAATTTCAATGGCACCATAGCGTCTGACATTGTCGTTAATGAATTGCGTGTCTAACAACAGAAAATCATTCTTTTTAAGCGTTTCAACCAAAGTATGAAATGCCACTTTCGAGGCAGTCGGTACAAGCGTAAACATAGATTCTCCGAAAAAAGCTTTCCCAAAACTTACGCCATA
>CAZHPL010000281.1:0-3881 GCA_964534495.1 uncultured Lishizhenia sp. | reverse complement strand
TAGATTCTGTGATTTCAAAAAATCATTCCACAAGTTTTGAATTTCATTCATGATTTAATTGTTCCAGTTAGTTTATCTACTGTGAATGAGTCAGATATAAAGAATGTCATTGTCAAATTAACCGACATTCAATTAATAAAAAATCTAATTCCTAATTACATTTTTGAACATGCCGATTTATCCAATATCTTTTCAAGATTAGCTGAGCTTGATCCATGCAATTACCGCGATGACGAAACCGATGAGCTACTTTTGATTCTTCAGGGTGTAGATGATAAAACTGATTTCTTTAAGAATCATTTAAATCAAAATCTTTATTCGGATGTCTTTCAAAGAACAAATCTTGAAGTAATCGAAAAGGAGATAGTTTCCAAATACTTCATGAGACTTCTATTCTTTCAAACCGGAGGTGAAAAATTAAAATCAAGTGATTTCACTCAATTCATTATTTGGTTGTATCAATTCAACAAGGGCAATACAACCTATTTAGGTAAATTATATGAATTGGTTGAAAATGCTATTAAGAAGTGGTATGGTGATCCCAAAAAAGGGGATAAAGTTGTCGTGAAAGTTGGGAGAAGACAAGTGAAATACCGTGTATTCAAAGATTTTTCTCTAACACCACGTCCTTATGTTCCCAATAAATCGGATGATGAAGTATTACATCAGTTTATACAAGAATTTATTGTTGCCTACGCAAGACCTAGTAACCCTGAAGAACAAATCAAGATTGCGATTGATTACAGTTTGTTTAAAACACTGAAGATGATAAATCATGGATATAGACCTAATAAAAAGGACAATAACAACTTCGTGTATTTTGTCTATTTCATCAACGATATAACCCATGGTAATCATAGAAATAATACGCTATACATCGATAAAGTAAATGTTGGAAAGCCAATAGATTATAAACTTACTAAGAGTGCTTTTGGTGAATACAAATTTGAAATGGTATCATGAGAAAAATTGAATTAATAACGGAAGGTAAAACAGGATTAAAAGGCAGACTTTTAAAAACGAATGCATTCCAACATCATACTGGATACCAGATAAATGTTTTCCCTTTTAAAACACAACCAGGGGGACATGTTTTTAAGGCCGACTTCCAGTCTTTTCAAGGGATCATAGGTGAAGTGTTTAGACTGTTGGATAACAAGGAAATTAATAAGCCTGGAAGTTTAGAATCCTACAAGACTGTTTTGAAAAACAGTATTATTGAAAACGCTGTCAACAAAGTTCAACCAAAGGATCTGTATGATTTTGAGGATATTTTAACGAATATTTATTTCGATTCAGATAATAGTCTTTTCAAATTTGATTTTAATGTGATTTCATACATGAATTACATTAACAACAACAATGCAATAAAGGACATACCACTGTTTATAACTGATGTTCTTCTAAAGGATAAAAAGGAATTTAAAGATCTACTTTCCAAAAAAGAGAATGAGAATATTTTAAACCATTTAATCTCTGAATGTCTTCCGGATTTAATAGAACGAAAGGAATACAAAAGAGAAAAACAACCATTCAAAAACATGCTCATTCCTGTTACTGATATTTTCCAGCAGGATTTCGAATTTCTTATGCTCAATAAAGAGTATTTTCTTGAAAACATAGAAACCTTTTTCAAGTTCTACTACTTCTTTTACTTCACCCAACTTACTTTTAAGTTAGAGTTATTTGGTCAGGAGCACCATGAGATAAAACCTATATTTTTCTCAATGGATTGGGAAAATCTATCTGAATCTAGGCTATCCCTGCATAAAACTAGTTGGAAACATATCGTTAAGCGATGTGATTCGGTTTTCGCTCATGCGAATACCTTGGAATTAATGAATTATATTCTGGTTGATCAGATTACAATTGGTGATTACGAGGAACTTACTATTCTCTACAATTCATTTGATCCAGATGAAAAAGAACAATTTAAAAATTGTTTAGATGAGCTCTTATCATTTTACAAAGAAGAAGTAAATACATTGAATCCACCAGCAAATTGGGAAGAGTGTCATGTTCAATTAAACAATGCGTTAGCATTAAGAAAATACGATCAAGAAATAACGGAACTTATTTTCAGTCTTCATTACACGATTCGATATCAATTTGAAAACGGCAAACGAAATAAACCTTACAAAGATTATGCACTTTGGTTGAGTAGTTTTTGCAAGGAAAATTTTACAAAATCTGGTGGGCGACTTGGTCCAAAATTGGTTTTATCACAAGAGATTTTATTGTTCTTGACAAAACTTTGTGTTGGGAATAATGATAAAATAAGATTGAAAGTTTTTTGGGAAAAACTCCAAGAAAGAGGAATTACGTTTGATGAAACTTCTAAACTGGAGATCATTAAATTATTTGAAAGAATTAACCTAATTGAGAAAAAAAGTGATAGCGGCGATGCACAGTACATTAAATCCACTTTATAAATATGTCTCTGAGTTGATTGTTGAGTTTTTCAACGATCAGCAAATTAAACCAGGAGATCGTTATAACTTATACTTAGAAGAAAAATCATATGTAAGTCAGTTGTTCGGTGCATTGAAGTCTGTAAATTCTTCAGAGACCTTGCCGTTCACTTATAAGCATCCTTCAGGTGATACAAAATTTGAATCATTCTGCCTTTTGGTAAATCAGACTCGCGTTCTTGTTGTATCTAGCGAAACTGCCACTGAGGATTACTTTACCATGCTTAGAAATAGTATTTCGGAGCAAACAGCTGGTTTTGAGGACACTGCATTATTCATCATATACAGTCAAAAACTTGAAAGCATTTCCGGTGGAAGTGAAAACTTGGAAAAAGACGGTATGCCGTTGCATTATCTTCGATTTATGGATCGTGTTAAAAAAGATATCCTTGATGATACTGTTCTTAAACCTCACGAAAAAGAAATTTTAAAGAATGTTCTGGATTTTAAAACGAAGAATGTACTTGAAGATAATAATTCCATCTTTGATTATGAAGCTGTAATTAATGTTCTTGAGAAAGGAAAGATAGAAATAGTTGATTACAAAACTTTAGGGCTTTTTCCCCATGAAGAACTGAAAACTAAAGGCGAAAAAATATTAGAAGATATACAAGAGAACTATAGGCTCTTTGGGAAAATGGAAAACATCTTCCAAGACGGAGAACCAGAAAATAGTCTTAAAGAACTTTTACCTGACAACGAAATACCAAAATTCATCAAGGGTGAATGGAAAGAAACTGACTATGCTGAAATATCACGGTGGATTGAAACTGAAAAGAACAAAGATATCCCCGAAATAACTTCGTTGATATGTGAGAATAAAGACCTTGTTTTTTGGAAACGACCAGATGGGACTACCTCCACGAAAAAAAGAAATTACAATTGTATCATTTTTAATCCCGACCAGAAGGAAGATGTAATTATTGAAATCAAATTCGATCAGAGAACAAAGAAGGAAGGAATATTATACAAAGGAAAATACGCTACGGTACAGACTGGTGGGTATAATTTGCTGATTACTTTTCTGAAGTGTGATTCTACTTCCGTTTTTCATTTAATTGAATACAGAGACCCTGAATCCGGCAAAAAGTTCAATTTTAAATTTTTACATGTTCCCTTTCAACCTAATTATTTCGCCCAATTTGAAACCAACTTTTTTATTAAAGCTGGACCTAATGATGGAGCATTATCTGTAAAAGATGAAAATACGCTGCTATTTAATGATGGAGCACTAACCTTAATCGAGGAAGAGCTAGAATACAATTGGAATTATGAAGTAGATTCCAATGAAACATTGAAACTTAATTGCGATTACTCTTCATTGGATTCAGAAGATGTAGTGTTTCAGGTCACCATTGAAAATACTGTTATTCCCATTCACATAAAGCCAGATTTTGAACCACCTCGTTT
>CAZHPL010000280.1:234-3902 GCA_964534495.1 uncultured Lishizhenia sp. | reverse complement strand
CTTTCTCCAAAACAGCTTCTTCACCAACCAAACAGGGTGAATTGATGGCAATGGGAATTCCTTTGTATTGCAATGCAGGTGTTGGGGATACAGAATGGGTGGTTCGTACGTACAATGCAGGGAATGTGGTGGATTTGAAAGATGCAGAAACGGGTTTTCAATCTACTGATTTCACTTTGAAAGACTTCGACAAAGAACGTACACAATTAGGTGCAAAAGAATTTTATGGTTTGCAAAATGGTGTTGAACGCTATTTAAAAATCTATCGCTATTTAACTCAAAATAAGTAATCGTGGGACGTAAAATACTATTCATTGCACCTTATCCACACGACGAAGCTCCTTCGCAACGATTTCGTTTTGAGCAATATTTGGATTATTTCGCAGCACAAGGACTCGAAGTGGAATTAGTTCCTTTTCTCGATAAAAAAACGTGGAAAACGCTATACGCAGAAGGAAAAGTAGGAGCAAAAGCCTGGGGTGTAATTCGCTCTTTTCTAAAACGTTTCGCTTTGCTATTTCGCTTGTATCGCTATGACATGATTTTTATTCATCGCGAAGCAGCGCACATTGGTCCACCGGTTTTTGAGTGGTTGATTGCCAAGGTTTTTCGCAAGAAATACATTTACGATTATGACGATGCGATATGGTTACCGAATTATAGTGAGACCAACGCTAAATTTCACCGTTTGAAAGCGTATTGGAAAGTAAAATACAACATTCGATGGGCATGGCATATTACAGCGGGGAACGATTATTTGGCAAATTATGCGAAGCAATACAACCAGCATGTAAGTGTGATTCCCACAACCATTGATACGGTAAATCATCACAATTTGGAAACTGACTATGATGCAGAACGTATTGTTATCGGGTGGACTGGCACGCATACAACGATGCGCTACTTGGATTTTTTAGTTCCCATTATCCGCGAATTGGAGCAAAAATATGATTTTGACTTCCTGATTATTTCGAATGAAGCGCCAACGTATCATCTGAAATCACTTAAGTTTATCAAATGGAATCACGCAACCGAAATTCAAGATTTAGCAAAGATTTCTATCGGAGTTATGCCTTTGGAAAAAGATATTTGGTCGGAAGGTAAATGTGGATTTAAAGGTTTACAATACATGGCTTTGGGGATACCATCCTTGATGTCGCCAGTTGGAGTGAATAATCAAATTCTTGACGATACAAAAAATGGTTTCTTGTTGACAACACCTGAAGAGTGGAAGCAATGTTTAGAGCGATTAATTACAGATAAAGACTTGAGAAAAACGATTGGTCAAGCAGGTAAAAAGACCGTTTTGGAACGTTACTCCGTACTTGCAAATCGCGATAAATACTTAGCATTACTGAAATGAAACTGATTTTTGCTACACAGAATCAACACAAAGCACGAGAAATCCAAGCTATTGTTCCAAAAGGAATTGAAGTGTTGACTTTAAAAGATATTCAATGTGAGGATGATATTCCAGAAACGGCTTTGACATTAGAGGGAAATGCGTCGCTTAAATCGCTCTATGTCGTCTCAAAATTTGGCGTGAATTGTTTTGCGGATGATACCGGTTTGGAAGTAGAAGCACTTGATGGTCGTCCGGGTGTGTTTTCAGCGCGTTATGCTGGATCACAAAAAAATGCGGACGACAATATGCAATTGGTTCTTTCTGAACTATCTGAAAAAACAAATAAAAAAGCACGTTTTCGCACGGTAATTTCTTTGATAATTGAAGGTGAGGAACATTTGTTTGAAGGTATTGTTGAGGGAACCATTATTGACGAAAAACGAGGTGCTGAAGGTTTTGGATACGATCCTATTTTTGTGCCTGAAAACGAATCGAAAACTTTTGCTGAAATGAGTTTGGAAGAGAAAAACAGATACAGTCATCGAGTAAGAGCCTTGGCAAAAATGATTGATTTTTTAAAAGGTAAGGTTTAAGCGATTCAAGTAGCGTTTGTTGCGGATTATTCGTTTTTTTCAACTCTTTTGACACATAAGAAGAAGTGAAGCTAAAAAGTCAAGGCTGTGAATGATGTTTAGTTCGCGAGAATTGCTTCGTTAAACGATTGTTTTTCCGAAGCGAATATTTCTCCTTGCAGTCGAAATGACAACAAGAGTGGTTAATTAGCGAAAATGCGAAGCATTTTCGCAAAAGATACCATTGAACAAGTCATTCCGAACAAATGTGAGGAATATAAAAATGTTCTTTAAGAAATTATAAAAAAATTAACCGTTTCAGTTCAGCAGCTAAAATCCTAAAATTCAAGGCCGAAAAAGAACGCGATTGTTTTTATTCTTCGAAAGGGTTTGTTGTAGAAAATGAAGTTTTTATTTTGGAATGGTTTTCATTTTTGCATTGTTTTAATGAGTCCATTTCGCTATTATTTACCTACTTTATACTAAATCCCAATTGACTTGCGTTAGTGAAGCTAGTTCTTCGAAATTGGAAGAATGCAAACTTTAGTGTATTTTTGAATCAAAGCAAACAAAGATGAAGAAGGCAAAAAATTGGAGACATTGGATATTGGTAGTATTTTCTATTAGCATTTTGGATGTTTCTGCTCAATCCATCGATCCGGATGATTCCTTTACCATTGAGTTAGGATTGCCAAATGCTTTTGTGAATAAGCTTTACAAAACCATCATGCAAGGTTTGGTCTGTGTTGCGCCTTCTTATCAATATACCTTGAAAAATGGACTTTCTTTTGGGACAGGCTTGCATTATTCATACTACAATGTCAATCAGTTTAGAGTGCCTAGCAAAATTTATGGTGGCATTCACACAGGTGCTGCTTTTATTAAAATTGGTCATGAGAAATTTTGGACAGAACGCATTGGAACGGACATTGGTTTTCGTTTTGGCTATTTACAAAGTATTACACGAACAGATGCACTGGAGCAACAAGGGATGCGTTTTAGAAGGTCAGAAGCTGTTTTTTTAGAGCCAACTGTAGCATTTGTTATTTCTTCGGATGTAAATAGTTCTTACAGACTTTCAGTAGGTTATCCTATTTATGGATGGGGATTCAAACCGTGGACCATCGGCGTAACCTCTTCCATGGGATACGACGTTTCAGAATATTCAAAAGCGTGCTCTTCGTTGACAATAAGTTTTGGATATACTTTCTATTTCAACGGGAAGAAAAGTCAAGGTGGTGGATTTGAAGATTAATTCACTTCAATTGCTCCAATATCAGGCGGATTGTTTCTCGGCTGACCGAAAATATCTGTGAAAACAGAGGAGAAAATACCGTTTCCATTCAATACTGAGTTTGGACTAAATGTAAAATCATTTTCAGTCACATCAGTAAATAAAGGTGGGTTGTTCCACAAAACAGATTCATAAAAGCTATCTGTCGGATGGTCTTTATACTTGATTAAACAATGATCAAATTGTAGATTTACTTCAACTCCCGTCATTAAAAGCGTATCAATTCCTAGCTCTGTATCCATGTTGCCTGTTATGATACAATTTCTAAAAACACCTTCGTGTATAGAACCTACGTTGGTTGTATTCGTCGAGCCGTCGGTATAGTAATTGGATAAGCCCACAGCTGGATTTGCCGAAGTGCCATAACCCAATAAATCGCAATGGTTGAAGTTAAAATCTCCGCCTTCCAATACAAGAAGTGAATGGGTACCATTTTTAGAGATAATGCAATTTTCAG
>CAZHPL010000280.1:0-219 GCA_964534495.1 uncultured Lishizhenia sp. | reverse complement strand
TGAATGAGTGTATTGGTTAGTGTTAAGGTGTAATTACTTGCCGTTGGTGCATCTTTTGAATACAAATGAACACCAGCCGTTCCGTTTTTGATTATCGCATAATCAATGGTACTAGGAAGCGCTTCGTGAAAATAAATTCCGTAATACTGACCAGCGACATCTTTGTATGATTGTTCTAAACGATCTCCCTGAAAAACAACTTCATTACCAAGTGTTCCT
>CAZHPL010000279.1:0-3910 GCA_964534495.1 uncultured Lishizhenia sp. | reverse complement strand
CTCTAAGCGGGTCTTCGGCAATGTGAACCGGTAATTTGGTTTTTTGGGAGATACGTTTATCCAATCCGCGCAACATGGATCCGCCACCGGCCAAATAGATACCCGTGCGGTAAATATCTGCTGAAAGTTCAGGGGGAGTCATTTCGAGGGCATTCAAAATCGCTGCTTCCACTTTGGAAATTGATTTATCCAAGGCATGGGCAATTTCGATATAGGAAACGGTAATCTCTTTTGGAATACCGGTCATTAAGTCGCGACCTTGCACAGCATAATCAGGTGGAGGGTTTTCCAATTCGGTGGTTGCTGCTCCTACTTCGATTTTGATTCGTTCGGCAGTGCGTTCACCCACCAAAATATTGTGTTGACGGCGCATGTAATCTTCGATATCGGCTGTAAAGTCGTCGCCAGCCACGCGAATACTCTTATCGCAAACAATACCACCCAAGGCAATTACCGCAATTTCGGAAGTACCACCTCCGATATCGATAATCATATTCCCCATTGGTTCTTCCACGTCGATTCCGATACCTATCGCCGCAGCCATTGGCTCGTGAATCAAATACACTTCTTTTGCGCCCGCATGTTCCGCAGAGTCACGAACGGCTCTTTTTTCTACCTCCGTAATACCGGAAGGAATACAAATTACCATTCGCAAAGTAGGGTTAAACAAACTTCTTCCCGGATTAATCATTTTGATCATTCCGCGAATCATTTGCTCCGCGCTTTGGAAGTCTGCAATTACACCGTCTTTCAATGGACGAACGGTCTCAATCAACTTGTGCGTCTTACCGTGCATTTGCTGCGCTTTCTTTCCGATAGCCACAACTTTTCCAGTTTGGATATCTTTTGCAACGATAGACGGCTCATCCACAACGACTTTATCATTCCAAATGATAAGTGTGTTTGCCGTTCCAAGGTCAATTGCAATTTCCTGTGTTAAAAAACTAAACAATCCCATGATGTGTTTCCACTTTTTTTGTTCTAACTGACTCTTATTCGAATATTACATCAAAAGGTTGCAATCAGCAGAGAATATTTTTTAATGTTTAAAATGTCTTACGCCTGTAAACACCATTTTCATTGCATTTGCGTCGCAATAATCAATGGATAATTGGTCTTTTACCGAGCCTCCAGGTTGGATCACTGTGTCAATTCCTTCCAAATGTGCAATCTCTACACAATCGGGAAAAGGGAAAAATGCGTCGCTTGCCATTACAGCGCCCTTTAAATCAAATGCAAAGGTTTTCGCTTTTTGAATGGCCTGACGCAATGCATCCACGCGTGAAGTTTGTCCCGTTCCACTCGCTAATAACATTCCGTTTTTAGCAAGTACTATCGTATTAGACTTCGTGTGTTTCGCGATTTTGTTCGCAAAAAGCAGATCTTCTACTTCACTAGCGCTCGGTGCTACTTTTGTTTTTACTTCCAGATTTGCTGCCGTTTCCGATTTAGCATCTCTGTCTTGAACTAATACACCGTTCAAAATCGTTCTGAAATTCTTTTGTGGCCAAGTCGCCTCTTTTTGAACCAAAATAATTCGATTCTTTTTTGATTTTAATACTTCCAATCCCGCAGCGTCATAACCCGGTGCAATCAGTACTTCGCAGAATAAATCGTTGATTAAGTTGGCTGTTTCAACATCGATAAAAGCATTCGAAATCAAAATTCCTCCAAAAGCACTAACGGGATCAGCAGCAAGAGCTTTTTCATACGCTTCTTTGATGGTGTCGCGGGTTGCTATTCCACAAGCGTTATTGTGTTTTAAAATCGCAAACGTTGGGCCATCAGCCTTGAATTCTTCCATCAAATTTACAGCGGCATCAACGTCCAACAAATTGTTGTAAGACAACTCTTTTCCGTGTAATTTGTCAAAAACAGCATTCAAATCGCCAAAGAACGCACCTTTTTGATGGGGGTTTTCTCCGTAACGCAACACTTCGTTATTTTCAATGCTTTGTTTGAAATATTCCGTGTTTCCGTTCATAAAATAGGCGTGAATCATCGTGTCGTAGTGTGATGAAACATGAAACGCTTCGGCTGCAAAGGCTTTTCTTTGATCAAGCGTCGTTGCGCCATTTTGTGTTTGCAACAGTTCCAATAAATGAGCGTACTGCTTAACGGATGGAACAATCACCACATCGTTGTAATTCTTAGCGGCTGCACGAATCAAGGAAATGCCACCGATGTCAATTTTCTCGATAATATCTTCGTGAGAAGCGCCCGAAGCTACTGTTTGCTCGAACGGATATAAATCCACAATCACCAAATCAATTGCAGGAATATCGTGTTCGGCCGTTTGAAGTTGATCTTCTTCCCAATCTCTTCTGTTGAGTATACCGCCAAAAACTTTCGGATGCAAGGTTTTCACTCTTCCTCCCAAAATTTCTGGAAAACCAGTCAGTGTTTCAACACCAATGACAGGAACGCCTAAGCTTTCAATAAAACTTAATGTTCCTCCGGTTGAGTAAATCGTTACATTATTTTGGTGCAATGCACGAACGATTGGCTCCAAACCGTCTTTGTAATAAACAGAAATCAGTGCCGATTGAATGGTTTTTTGTGTGCTCATAGAAAGGGGAAAAATGAGGGTGCAAAGGTAGGGTTTAATTTTTGTTTACTCGGTAGTTTTCATGGGCGAATCGTTAACTTTTTTCTGTCTCCTTGGTGTCGCTACCATAAAGGAGTTCGTCTGGGCGAATGAGGTGGGTGAATTCTTTTTTAAGAATAATAAATTAGGGCAAATTTCTAAGTGTCCTACTCACTTAATCCCCCTCCAAAGGGGGAAATGGGTAAAATGCTTAGAATTAAAATTAATGGCATCCTCCTCATTTTTACTCAGACGCCAACGATTTGCTTTGAATAAAGGTTTTCACTCCCCCTTTGGAGGGGGCGGGGGGAGGATTAGATTAATTTTGTTTTCAAACACATCAAAAACCTCCGTTTTGTCAAAGAATTTATTTACATTTAGTTGATTCAGCAATAAAAATGGGATTAAAAAGAAAAATCATGAAAATAGTGTTGTTACTTATTATTACAGTGTCAGCACATATTACTTGTTTTTCACAAATTAATTTAGTCCCGAACCCAGGATTTGAAATTTATGATACGTGTCCATACAATGTAGCAATGCCTATTGGGTCAGGAGGAGATGCTATTTGCAAAGCAATTCCATGGTTTCAGCCCCATCTACCAAATGATACAACATGGAGTTCAGGATGTGGAGGCAGTTCTAGTGATTTTTATCATTCATGCGCAGGGAATATTCCTAATGTATGGTTAGCATTTGATTATCAATATCCAAAAAGTGGATCTGGGTTTTCAGGAATTGAAACTTTCGATGCTTTAGATTCAACTGATTTGACAAGAGAATATTTAGAAATAAAATTAATTAATCCACTTAGTAATAAAAGATATTGTACTTCATGGTCTTCAAACTTAAGCAGTATTTCAAAATGCGGTTCAAACAGAGTTGGTGCATACTTTTCAAAAGATACTATTTTTCAATTTGGTCAATGGCTAATTATCCCAGTCAACCCACAAATTGAAAATATGAATATTGTAAGTGACACGCTTAGTTGGATACCATTTCATCAAATTTTCAAAGCAGAAGGTGGAGAAGAATACATGACTATAGGTAATTTTAGAGTTTCATCATTCGTTGAAACTGGTCAAGTAATTGGAGCAAATAACCGATGGTCCTACTACTACTTCGACGATTTCGGTGTGTACGAACTCCCGGAAATCTCCGCAGGGCATGGAGGAGAAATTGATACCTTGGGAGAAAGCGTTGCATTACAAGCCAATTGTGAGGGTTGTTGGAACGATTTGGTGTATCGTTGGTGGCCCAGTGCAGGCTTGAGTGATACGACGGTGCTAAATCCAGTTGCCACACCTGAGGTAACCACGACGT
>CAZHPL010000278.1:2869-3911 GCA_964534495.1 uncultured Lishizhenia sp. | reverse complement strand
GATTTGAATAACTGCACCAGTTTTAGGGTTACGTCCGTTACGAGCATTTCTTTTAGAAACATCGAAAGATCCAAATCCAACTAAAGAGATTTTATCTCCTTTTTTCAATGCTCCAGTTGTTGCGTTAACGAATGCATCTAAAGCTTTTTTAGAATCTGCTTTAGACAAACCTGACTCAGCTGCGATAGCATCAATAAGTTCTGCTTTGTTCATAGTTTTTTGTTTAATGTGTTAATAATGTAATTATCAGGACAAATATATCTGAATATCAATGCGAACAATCACTTTCTATGAAAAAAAAGTTAGAAATGTTGAAAAAACTAGGTTTTTGTTAATAAACACAAGGCTTTGAAGCACATTTTTGTTATTCAGTGCATAATAATTACACAGTTTCGATTTTTACCACCAATCAAGTTTATTTGTATCTTCAACCTATGGAAATTAAAAGAAAACGGATTCTATATTGGATTTTGCAGATTTGTGGGTGGGGAGTTTATAGTGTTTTCTTGTTTTTGTCGGTACTTAAAAAGCAATCTGAGATTTCAGCTTCGCAAGCTTTTACTTTGCTTTTTTCTGTAATTACAGGTGTTTTGTTCAGCCACTTCATGCGCCATTATTTTTTGCGAAACAAATACTTTGATTTTAATGCGCTGAAAATTGTCCCTCGCATTATCATGGTAGCTTTTTTGGTGGCGTTTGCCAATGGCATCGTACTGCGCGCTGTTGCAACGTTGATTAATTTCAATACGAGCTGGCAATTATTGGAGATTTTCCTAAATGTCTTTTCTCTTTATATTGTCTACATTTTATGGGCAACGATTTATTTTATTGTACTGTTGTTTGAAGAAGCGCGTAAAAAGGAAATCAATAATCTTATTCTTACCAATTCACAAATCGAGTTAGAATTACAGAATTTGCGCTCGCAATTGAATCCTCATTTCTTATTTAATTCTTTGAATGCAATTCGTGCTTTGGTTGAAGTGGAGCCGGATAAGGCCAAAAATGCCATTAATTTATTATCGTCTTTGTTGCGCTCTACTTT
>CAZHPL010000278.1:0-2811 GCA_964534495.1 uncultured Lishizhenia sp. | reverse complement strand
GTAAGCCGTGAAATGGAAATGGTGGAATCGTACTTGCAATTAGAGAAAATCCGTTTTGAGGAACGCTTGGTGGTTGAAACGAACATTGAACCCAATTGTGCTTCGTCTTTAATTCCTGCGTTTACGATTCAGACTTTGGTGGAAAATTCGATTAAACACGGTATTTCAAAATTGATTGAGGGCGGAACGATTTATATCCGCGTTATGTGTATTGAGGAAAAATTAGTAATTGAAGTTGCCAATTCAGGGAAATTAGGTCAGAATGTGGATTTAGGAATCGGTATTGCCAACTTAAAAAAACGCTTGAGTCATCAATTTCCCAATCAATATCAATTTGATATGAGTGAGATTAACGATGAGGTGATTGTGCGAATTGTACTTCCGCAACAAAATCAACTTTAGTTTGTTCCAATAATACATGAAAGCAATTATTATCGGTGCAGGTGTGGGTGGTTTGGCCAGTGGTATTCGCTTGGCTAAAAATGGATGGGATGTACACATTTTCGAGGCCAATGCATTCCCAGGAGGCAAGGTTAATTCCAAAATGATAGGCGATTTTCGTTTCGATATGGGTCCCTCTGTTTTTACAGAACCACAACTTATCGATGAGATTTTAAAAGACTGTGGAATAGATAATATTCCTTTTTCTTATCATTCTTTGGAAGAATCATGCCGATACTTTTTTGAAGATGGACAGTATTTTCGACTTCCAAGTGGAAGAAATGCAAGCGTTGAAACCCTTTCGAAAGCGTTAAATGAAAACAAGGAAGTCGTAGCTGACTACTTGGAAACGATGGAAAAAAATTACAAGGCAGTTTATCCCGTTTTTATTGCTGTGTCTTTGCATCGTTTTTCGCATTGGTTTAATAAACATGTATGGAAAGCAATACGCCGCATTTTTGCTTACGGATTGAGCACAAGTATGCACAAAATGAATGCTTCTCGCTTTAGCAATCCCAAAACGGTACAGATTTTTGATCGTTTGGCAACTTACAATGGAAGTAGTCCCTACAAAACACCTGGAATGTTAAACATCATTTCTCATCTGGAAATGAACGAAGGTCCAGCGATGCCCAAGGGTGGCATGGTTGCTATAAGTGATACCTTGTATGAAGTTGCTTTACAAATAGGAGTTACGTTTCATTTTAATGAGAAAGTGGAGGAAATAAAAGTACATCAGAATAGAGTAGAAGGAGTGCGCACACAACTAGAGTCGTACACAGCAGATGTGGTCGTTAGCAATATGGACGTGCACTTTACCTATGAAAAATTATTGAAAAATGTGGGTGCTCCTAAACGCAATCTCAAGCAAGAGAAGTCAAGTTCTGCCGTTGTGTTTTATTGGGGAATTAATCGTTCGTTTGATGAATTGGGCGTTCATAATATTTTCTTTGCAAAGGACTACAAGCATGAATTTGAGTGCATTTTTGAAAATAAAGTATTGACGGATGACCCTACGATTTACGTGCACATTAGTTCAAAAGCAGAACATTCCGATGCTCCTGAGGGAAAAGAGAATTGGTTTGTTATGGTAAATGCTCCTATTAATGTCGGTCAAGACTGGGATACCGAAATCGCTCGTTTGCGCAAACACATTATTGAAAAATTATCACAGCAATTGAAAATCGACATTGCGTCGTTGATCGAAGTGGAAGAAATCAATGAACCTAGAAAAATTGAAGCCGTTTACGCGGGAAAACAAGGCTCAATTTACGGCAATTCGTCCAACAGTGCGTTTGCTGCTTTTTTACGTCACCCCAACTTTTCAAAGTCGATTAAAGGACTTTATTTTGCAGGTGTAACTGTGCATCCTGGAGGTGGCATTCCATTGGCCTTGAACAGCGCAAAAATTGTAGAACGATGCGTTGAAGAAGATTTTTCTTGAAATTAAAAAAGCGTAGATAAAATCCAATAAGTTTGTGCTCAAATTTTCATGGATGAAATCGATTTTTTCTCGCCTATTTTCTTGGCGCTTCTTCTTCCGTTTCCTTTTGGTTTCAATTACCTTTTCTATTTTTCTTTTGTGGTTTTGCAATTGGAAAGTGGAACGAAATGCTGAAGGGAAAATGTATTATCGGGTGGATGAAATTCCGCATCGTAAGGTAGGTTTGTTGTTGGGGACTTCCAAAATGCTATCCAATCAATATGAAAATTTGTATTTCCGTTATCGCATTAAAGCTGCTGTTGCCTTATTTAAAGCAGGAAAGATTGATTTCATTTTAATAAGTGGCGACAATGGCAACGATCACTACAACGAACCCGTTGATATGCAAAATGCACTCATTGCTGCGGGTGTCCCTGAGTCGCGTATCTATTTGGATTATGCAGGATTCAGGACCTTTGATTCTGTGTTTCGTGCGCATTACATCTTTGGTCAAAAAGAATTTACGATTATATCCCAACCCTTTCACAACGAGCGAGCTATTTACATTGCGCAACATTTAGGACTGAATGCAATTGGTTTTAATGCTCAGGATGTTAATTCAAGATATGGTTTCAAAACACTTTTAAGAGAACGCTTTGCAAGAGTCAATATGTTTTTAGATTTTCTGATTTCAACCGAACCAAAATTTTATGGAGAAGCCATTGAGATTGCAAAAGGTAAACCACAGCAAAAAGCCGAGGAAAAATAAATTTGGCTACATAAAAACAAAAAAAGTCCAACACTGCGTGTCAGACTTCTTTCGTGCGCATGTGGATTACAGATCCAACATAGGTTGCGCATAACGAGCATGAAGTCTGTGCTTTTGCAAAGCCATGTCCATTTTTGTTTTTAGATGTATCTCAAAATAAATTTGGCTACACAAAAAC
>CAZHPL010000277.1:0-3939 GCA_964534495.1 uncultured Lishizhenia sp. | reverse complement strand
AACTCACCAATTGAATGATCTCCTTTCAAAATACAAGAAGGATATTTCCATGTTACAGCTGAACCTGTTTCCACTTGCGTCCAAGAAATCTTGGCATTTCGTTCGCAAATTCCACGTTTTGTCACGAAGTTAAAAACCCCTCCTTTTCCTTCTTTATCACCTGGATACCAGTTCTGAACGGTTGAATATTTGATTTCGGCATTTTCCAAAGCGATTAATTCAACAACTGCAGCATGCAACTGATTTTCATCGCGTTGAGGAGCCGTACAACCTTCCAAGTAAGAAACATAAGCACCTTCATCGGCAACTACCAAAGTACGCTCGAACTGTCCTGTACCTCCGGCATTAATGCGGAAATAGGTCGAAAGTTCCATTGGACAACGAACGCCTTTCGGAATGTAGCAGAATGAACCATCCGTAAAAACAGCTGAATTCAAGGCTGCATAAAAATTATCCTTAGTAGGAACAACGGTTCCCATGTATTTTTTAACTAATTCAGGATGTTCTTGAACAGCATCTGAGAAAGAACAAAAAATAATCCCTAGTTCCTTCAGTTTTTCTTTGAATGAAGTGGCAACAGAAACAGAATCCATAACGAAATCCACAGCAACTCCTGTCAAACGTTGTTGTTCTTCCATGGAAATGCCCAATTTAGTCATGGTCGCCTTCATTTCTGGGTCAACATCGTCCCATGATTCGTATTTCTTTGTCTGTTTAGGAGCTGAATAATACGCAATTGCTTGAAAATCCGGTTTTGTATAATGCACATGCGCCCATTCAGGTTCTGTCATTGTTTTCCAAATTTCAAAAGCTTTCAAGCGATACTCCAACAACCACTCTGGCTCATTTTTTTTATTGGAAATCAAACGAATGATATCTTCATTCAATCCAATTGGAACAGTATCCGTTTCAATATCGGTAACAAAACCAAATTTATATTCTTGATTCTCAAGATCTTTTGCGAGCTCGTTTTCGGTATAATTAGCCATAAAAAGTCAACAATTAAACTGAAAATGATTCTCCGCAACCGCACGTTCTATCTGCATTCGGATTTTTGAAAACAAAGCCTTTACCATTCAATCCACCTGAAAAATCCAAGGTGGTTCCGATTAAGTACAAAAAGCTCTTTTTATCGACAACAACTTTAACGCCATTGTCTTCAAAGCTTTTGTCTCCTTCTTTTTCTTCGTTGTCAAACGTTAATTGGTACATCAGTCCAGAGCAACCTCCTCCTTGAACACCAACACGAATGAAATAACCGTCTTTCCCCTCGTCTTCCATCAGCCTAAGCGCTTGCTTTTTTGCTGTATCCGTGACTGTTATCATACGTCTTTTTATTTAGATTAATTATAAATAACAAAATAATTATCTGCAAAAATACCACTTTTATGGTATTGTGGCAAATTTTCGAAAGCATAACAGCAAATGAGCAACAAATGTTTTTGTTTACCCCAAAAAGTCAAGGGATTAGAAGGAGCGTTATTTCGGCAACTTGATTTGAAAAGTACCAATCATTGGATCGGCTTTGTAATAATCAGTTGATATAATTTGTGCACCACTTTTTACAGCTGCATTAAATCGGGTATAATCGTTCGCTCTTGCTTCTAACGTTCCTGCATCTGAACGCGTTCGGACGATGTATGTATGGGTCAACTGATTGATTTCCTCTTCATGTCCAATAGGGTCATTTTTCACTACAAATGCTGTGTTATCTTCTCCCGGATTACCATACACAAACATAGGGTGATTCAAGCCATTCGATAGATAAATTTTCCCAAACATTCTGCTTTAGTTGGCCAACCTTTTTGCGTTAAGCGTTCGCGAATACTTTGAAATGTTCCTTTTAAATCCAAAGGTTTGATGATTTTTTCTGGAGATAAAACAGCATAAATTTCTTTGTCCAAATCATCATAAGCTTCGCGTGAAAAAGGAAGTGCTTTTTTGAATCCCAAGTGACGTAAAAATTTGGATTCGTTTCCGGGATGATCATTTTTTGCTTCAATGTTTATGAAAATTGGCGCATGATTGGGGTGTTTTTCACTCCAAGATTTTAGTTCCTGCAAAACTTCTATGAACGTCAAATAATTCGTTTCGTAGTCCACATCAGCAATGTGCAAGACTTTAAAACCCGGTTTTTTCATCGTTTTTCCTTTCACTCTTTGACGAAGTCCACACAGAAACGCATTGACTTTCCGCTTTTTGTAATGTCCACCTTTAGGGTCGTAGTTCACGTCAATCTCAATTCCTTGTATACCATATTCATCGAATTGCTGTGGTAAGGGCAAATGTCCGTAATCAATTTGTTTGGGATCATTAGACTCGCCCAATTGTTTCTTGAATTTAGTCAAAAAGCGAATGACCTTTGCATGAGGTTTCTTTTTGTAGCTATTGTGTGACGCTAGAATTCGATACTGATTAAGTGGTAAGGAATTATCATTTTGCGCAATGAACCATTGAGAAGTTAAAAGCACAAAAACCAACAAACTAGCAAGTGAATTTTTCATAGGAAAAGTTGTTGCATAAAATTAATTGGAAAATTCGCGCTTTTAAACTTTCACCTCAACTTTAATTACATGTATTTACAAATTTTGGACTTTCAATAGCTTATCGCACCCTATTTTTGAGTTTTAGAACCGGATTCTCAATGTATTTTTTTGAAAGTCCTGCAACAAGCAAGGTTAGCACCAACGAACTTATGTGAAAGAGAAAAGTTCCGACAACAGTATTCAAATGCAAAGGCGAAAGCATTCCCCAAACCAAAGTGACAATTAGCAAATGATACATGTAAATACCGTAAGAAATTTCACCACACCAATTCACCCATTTATTGTCCAAAATGACATGTTGTTTATTTCGCAACGCAACAACGCCAATAAACGAAGCATAAATCACCGCATTAATAAGTGTTAATGTGCTTTTTTCGTAAATACCGAAACTTTTGAGATAATCCTCCAATCCTTGATTCCAAAAAATGATTGCTAGAATCAAAAAGCCAAAAACGTATTGCAAAACAAGCAGCAAACTATCGCTTATTTTAAATGGTTTTTCAGAAAAAAAGAAAAGTGCCACCAAGGCTCCCAAGCTCATGGACTCCATTTGCATCATGCGAACAAAGTACACAATGACTGGTGGAAAATGACCGTATATTGTCCATTGATTCAAAGCGATTTTCATCAAAAGAAAGCCTAAAATCCAAACCAATAAATGCCGTTTTATCCATTTCATAAAGGGTCCCCACAAAAGATAAAACCATTCTTCAACGCCAATCGACCAAAGGGGTTCCAATAAATGACTTCCAAAATAAAAGGATGTCAAACCGGGAACGAACAGTAAAAAATAGGGGAAAACCTCAGCAGGGTTATAAGGTAATTGGTAGTCTACGTGAAAAATGGAAATAAGAACAGGCTGAATAAACAACCCGATTAGTACCATCAAAAAATAAAGTGGCCAAATACGAACGACTCGTTTCCAATAAAAATGTTTGACATTGATTTCCTTTGTGGTGCGTTTTTCCTTTAAAAGCAAATAGGTAATTAGAAATCCGCTTAAAACAAAGAAAAATGTTACGGCATGTTGACCATTTTTAAAAAAGGAAAAGGGATGCAAACTAAAATCACCTCGAGCTTCGCGCAGGGATTCGGCATGTCCTAGCATAACCAACCACGCAGCAAAAAACCGAAAGGCGTTCAGTCGGTAAAAATGGGCAATTTGCGTTCGCACGTAACTAGTTACAGCTGATCAAATAGCGCATCATCAACATTGTTTGGAAGCGTTACTTGCAATAAAGGTTCCACTTCCATCGCACGCTTGATAGCAAATACAGCATTTTCATTTCTCGCCCAATTGCGGCGTGCAATACCATTGTTTACGTCCCAATGCAACATCATTTTGAGGTTTCTGTCAGCATCTGCTGATCCGTCCAACAACATTCCAAAACCA
>CAZHPL010000276.1:0-3942 GCA_964534495.1 uncultured Lishizhenia sp. | reverse complement strand
AGCAACTGTTGATGGATCAGGTGTAGTGTCAGGTGTGAGCGCAGGATCAGCAATTATTTATTATAATGTTACAGGCACAGGAGGCTGTTCGAATGCGATAGGAAATAGAACGGTTACTGTAACTGCTGCTCCATCCGCAGGAACGTTATCTGGAAATCAAGCAATATGTGCTGGGTCATCTACAACTTTTACAACGTCTGTTTCAGGGGGAACTTGGAGCTCAGGAAATACTTCAGTTGCAACAATTGATGCCAATTCAGGTTTAATTAGTGGTTTAACCGCTGGTTCATCTATTATGACTTACACAGTTTCAGGAACTGGAGGATGTAATAATGCAACTGCAACTAGAACAGTTACTGTTTCTTCAGTTGATGCAGGAAGCATTTCTTTATCAAATGAAATTTGTATTGTTGGTTCGACAACTGCAAGTAACGTTGTGACAGGAGGTGTTTGGAGTTCAACTAATACAGCAGTAGCTACAGTTAATTCAAGCACTGGCGTTATTTCTCCATTAACTATAGGATCAACTTCAATAGTTTACACTGTGACAGGAACTGGAGGGTGTTCAGATGCAAGTGTTTCAAAAACTATAAATATTGTAAATCCTGTTTCAACTTCTGAAATCTCTTCTGGTGATTTTATTTGGAAAGGTGGTACAAGTGGAATTGAAACGAATGACAGAGATTGGTTAGCAAGTTCAAATTGGTACAATTATAATGGAAGCGCGTTTTCTGTTTCATCGAGTTTACCTGCAAGTACGGACAATGTTATAATTGGAGGAACAAATGGGTGTGTAAATGCTCAGCCTCATATCTATAACAATAACACTCCAATTTGTAAGAACTTGACCATTTTGTCAAATGGTAGTTTAACATCAGGCGCTGGAACTTTAAGTGTTTACGGTAATTGGACTAACAATGGAACTTGGACTTGTGGTACCGGTTTGGTAGTATTTAAAAATTCTGGAACACATACGATTGGCGGAACAGTAACAACAAACGATTATTATCAACTTCAAATCAATAAACCAAGTGGGGGAGTTGCTTATTTAAACAAGGGGATTACAATTAGTAATCAATTAATATTGACTAATGGTCTTTTAGATATCAATATATATTCTGTTGATTTAGCCAGTAACGATATAATTGGAGGTTCAAAAGGTTCTTATGTAAAAACATCATCAACTGGCTTTTTGAAAAGAAACGTTTCTTCATCGGCTGTCTTTTTTCCAGTTGGTAGAAGCGATTTTAATCCATGTGAGTTAGTTAATTCAGGCACATCTGATTTGTTCAGAGTGCGAGTTTATGATAATGTTACAGATGACGCTGTTGAGGAAAACACGACTACATCTTTACCAGCTGTTCAAAGAACTTGGTTGATAGAAGAAGCGATAACAGGTGGAAGTAATGTTGCTATGAAGTTATTTTGGAATGGAACTTTAACAGATCGATTTGAAGAAATTAATGCTTTTGATTACAATACAGCTTACATAGCGCATTTTAGTGGAACGAATACTAAATGGGAAGACAAAGGAGGTAATTGTCCAAGCGGACCAGGCTATGTTTTACAAACAGGCATAACTGATTTTTCGCCATTTACGATTTCATCACAAGGAGGATTAGGTTATAACAATCCATTACCAGTTGAATTAAGTTCATTTACAGGGACTTGTGCAAATAATGATTATAAAATTAATTGGACAACAGAATCTGAAAGTAATTCTGATTATTTTGTGATAGAAAACAGTTTAGATGGTATAAATTGGACGCAGTTATTCCAACAAGATGCTGCGGGTAATTCAACTAGTCATTTGGATTATTCTTATGAACTATCAAATTCAAAAATCAATTTAGGACAGTATTTTAGATTAAATCAAGTGGATATTGACAATAAATCGAAAATATATGGTCCAATAAGTGTAATCTGTGATGCTGCTTCAAATTTCAATTTTAATTTATTCCCAAATCCAGGTAATGGTGATGTGAATATTACAATTATTGAACCTGATAAATCTTTTTTCACACTTGTTCGAGTATCAAATATTGAAGGTAAAATAATTGAAGAAAAAGAAGTGAAAATTGATGAAGGAGCTAATTACTTTGAAATTAGTCTAAAAGACTCTATTCCAGGTGTTTACTATTTTACTTTTATTCACCCTGTCAGAGGAAAAGTTACTCAAAAATATGTAATTCAACATTAGTTTTTGAATATTGAATTCTGATTTTATTATCAGTAATTAGATGAAATGAATATTTGTAAAACAACTGTTTTAAAGCTTGTTTTAGCATAAATTTCCGCTTTTTTTTGTAGTTGACAACTAGCCCGAGATTCTGTGTTGTTTAGAAATGTTACAGAAAAGAAGCATGATTCAAAAATGTAACACAAAAGATTTTAATTAATACATAGTTTTTATTAATAACAATTGATGCTCTTTTAAGAGTAATATATGGTCTTATAGTATACCGTGATTAACCTTATTAAGTAAATTTATTGTTAAAAAAGAAACAAAAATGTAAAAATGTGTCTTAAATGTGTAAATTTGTTACACTTATTCAAAAAGTAGGCCAAACTATGTCGTTTGATAATGTTATTTAATATGAGAAAATATTTTTTTACTTCAGTTATTCTCTCTCTCCTTTCTTATTTCTCAGTATTTGCACAACAACATTCAATTGTTTCTTTCTCGCCTCAAAATGCTAGCGCAGGAGAAACTGTTGTCATTTCCGGAACGAATTTTAGCTCAATTTCAGCTGTCACTTTTGGTGGGGTTAGTGCTTCGTACTTTACGGTTGTGAATTCCAGTACAATTAAAGCGGTTGTTGCGAATGGGAACTCAGGAAATATTGTTGTTACGAAAACAGGTGTAAGTAGTCCAAATGCTTCAAAATCTGGTTTTATTTATTCAACGATTCCTACTGTTACTGAAATGATTTCAGATTATGGGACTTTTTGGCAAACGAATACAGCTTCAAATAATCCGGTTCTTCCAAATTCCTCTCACAATTTATTGTCTTTTAAATACAATGGTATTAATTATTCCACTGGAGTAAACGACGCTAGATTGTCTTCAAAAGGGATGGTTTATAACGCTGGTAATTTTAAAGCTTTGCCTGTTGTATTGAACGGAACAACATCTGGAAGTGCTTTGTATATTGCGATGGCTTCCAAAATTGATGGTACTTCTGCAGCAGGATTGTTCACACATGAAAACATAAAAAACACGACAATTCAAAATGTTTTAACTGATGGAATTAATGGTTTGGATCTAGGTACGGGATATACAAACTTACCTTCTGGAGCAACATCTGATTATATGATTTCGGCAATTGAGCTTTCTAAAATCTCAGATAATGAACCAGATATTTTAGTTACACAAGTTGCTGAACCTACAGCTGGACAAGCAACAGACATATATCGATTTGTTGATGCAAATGGAAATGTCGTAGGAAACAGTTTTTCTGTCGATTTAAGTAAAATCTCAAGTTTAGGTACTTGGTCTATGGATTTGTATACAGTTAGCAATGGTATTAGTTTTTCAAATGCAAAACCTACAGGAACCAATTCGGTAAACACTACAAGACAGCTTCGATTAGTAGCTTTCCGTTTGTCTGATTTCGGTATTAACGCTTCTAACTATACTCAAATTCGTAAGTTACAAATTATACCTTCAGGTGTTTCTGATGTTGCTTTCGTAGCCTATAATGCAAATGCAATTACTGCAGCACCAATAGTAACTATTAATACTTCCATATCTAGTACAGCTGTTTGTTCATCTGGAGGAAATGCATACATCGAAGCAAATGCAACTGTTCCTTACGGTGAAACAATCGCTTATCAATGGGAACGTTCAACTGACAATGGGACAACATGGGATGCTATTTCAAATAGCTCAAATTTTTCTGGTACAAACACTAATGGACTTAGTATTTCAAATGCTTTAGT
>CAZHPL010000275.1:3637-3988 GCA_964534495.1 uncultured Lishizhenia sp. | reverse complement strand
TTCGCAAAGTTGCAGACGAAGTGGGGGCATTGGTTCTTGCTGATATTTCTCATCCAGCAGGTTTGATAGCTGCAGGATTATTGAACGACCCGTTAGAGCATTGTCATATTGTTACAACAACAACTCATAAAACATTGCGTGGACCTCGTGGTGGTGTGATTATGATGCGTCATAACTTTGAAAATCCATTTGGTTTAAAATGGTTGAATGGTAATTTGAAATCCATGGGTGCGTTATTGGATGCAGCAGTATTCCCTGGTATTCAAGGTGGACCTTTGGAACACGTGATCGCAGCAAAGGCCGTTGCTGCGATCACGTGTTCCAAAGGTCCACCTTGAATACCAGGGAATA
>CAZHPL010000275.1:0-3627 GCA_964534495.1 uncultured Lishizhenia sp. | reverse complement strand
CAAAACCTATATGCAGCAAGTAAAAACAAACGCAGCTGCAATGGCAAAAGCTTTTGTTGATTTAGGTTATTCAATTGTTTCTGGAGGCACAGAAAATCATAGTATGTTGATTGATTTGCGTTCAAAAGGCATTACTGGAAAAGATGCCGAAAATGCATTGGTTAAAGCAGATATTACGGTAAACAAAAACATGGTTCCATTTGATACAGAATCACCTTTTGTTACATCCGGAATACGAGTTGGAACGCCTGCAATTACTTCAAGAGGAGTTGACGAATCAGAAATGGTTACCATTGTTTCACTGATTGACCGTGTATTGATGAATAAAGACAATGAAGCTACAATTACTGAAATCCGTAAAGAAGTAAATGCATTAATGAGTCATCGACCACTTTTTGCTTGGTAAAATGCGCTTCGAAACAAAAAGAGATTACACCTTTCCGTTGATTTTTCTTTTTGTAGTATTAGTTTATGCAGGAATTGCTACTTATACAGTAATTGTAGAAAACGACTTTACTGTTATTTGGGCATTCTCAGGCATTTTAACCTTATTAGGAGTATTTTTCTACGCTATAGTCAAAACTACCTATTTTGTTTTCGAAGCAGAACAATTGGTTTGTCATAGCTTTTTTTTTAAACGAAAAATCCCCTATTCGACAATTCGAAAAATTGAAAAACAAAAAGGTTTGTATGCTGGCTTAAAAATGTCTACTGCGATGAAGGGATTAGTCATTTATTACAACCAATTCGATGATTTATTGATTTCCCCTGAACGGGAAAACGACTTTATTATAGAGCTAGAAAAAAGAATACATCCAAAGCTATAGCGGTATTTTATTACACAGTAATAGTACTTTACCTTTATAAAATTGTATTTTACTACTACTTTCTATTTTACCAACATATGAATTTACTCCATCAACATTTATAGGGCGATCAAAATAAATAACTTCATCTTCAATTGCATAATGACCATAGGATGTAGAACTGCCAAACATATTACCTTCATAGTACGAAAACTTGCCATTTTTATACAAACTTAATTTATCGCCATCATCGAAATAAAATTCTTTCGCTGGTCCTTCACCTAAATAAATTGCTGATAAATATTGTCCAAATCCAATATTCATGAAAATTACAACTATCCCAATTATTGTAGGTTTAAAGGGAATTATGTCCTTGTTTGCAATCAATCTGTACAAGTCAATTCCAATGGTAACTAAAAGTAGTATGAAATATGTAAAACAAAAAAACAGACCGAAAACAAATAATAGAAAATCGTCTTCATTGAAAAGAAAACCTTGAAGTAGTAGGAAAAGAAATCCAATAATGATAAATGAAATGCTTCTAAAGTTCATATTTATCGATTTAGTAGTTGCCTAATTTTGATTTTGCTTGTGAATTAGCATATGACCATTCTTTCCAGGATTTGTTGTTTTCTTTAGCCAAGAATAGTTTTGTTTTATGTATTAATCGCAATTCGAATAGTTTTCTATCGTATAATGATGGAATATTATCCTTCATTTCCCATAAAGCAGGAATTGTTCGATCCGACAACGAAAGCAGATAATAAATGTCAATTTCCTTTTTCATATCCTGATTGCATTTGATAATCATATTATCCCAATCAAAAGGAGTCGATATTACGAGAACCGTCATGAAAGCCAGTGAAGTCGAACGAACCAAACCATAGTTACTCTGAGCTTTTGCGATTTTATACATGGTCAAAATCAATCCAATTGCTGTCAGAAAAACATAAACGTAGACCCCAATTCTTTTGTAAGTTAATCCATAAGCAGAAATGTACATTGCATTTTTCCCTGCAACAGAAATGAGCATTATGATATTTTGAGCCAACCATGCATACGCCCAAATCTTAATGGACTTTTGATTGCTCTCAAAATTCAACTTTCCTCTAAAAACAAATAGTACCAAGGCAATTGAAATAATAACCGAAAAAATCAAAACCCCAACTCCTTGGTGCAAGAAATCAGCAAAGGTCATACCTTCCGGAATTTCCCTAGAAACTGTCAAAAATTGCAAATCTCCAGCATTGACAATTAGAATCAATACATTAAGAAGTATAAACATAATTTTAGCAGTGAAAAATTCATCTTTGTATGCTAACAATTTACCTGCCCATTGTATCTGTTTTACATTCGATTCCTCAATATTCCAATTTTCTCGATTTTCAAAATCTGATAATTTAGAAATCGATTGGTTTTGAAATCCACCATACAAAAGATAATATCCCATTAATGTGAACGAAATCCACGCAAATGAAATCCAACTCAAATCAATTTTATCCGTCAAGTTTTTAAAAATTGGATTTGCCGAACGATATAAGGTGAAAAACAATATCACAACGGCAATTGGAATAGCAATCAGTCCCCACTTATAGGAACGTTTTTGCTCATTTTCTTCATGATCTTTGTGCACTTGTCTCGTCTTAATTCGCTCCTCTACTTTTCCGAAAATAGTATTGTATGTACCCATTAGTAGTGTAAACAATCCATTAATTAAGCCAACAAGAATGCCCGTCTTAGTTGACAAAGTCATTCCAAAAAGTAATACGATACAAAAAAAGCAAGCAATAATTGAAAGAACATTTCCGTAATAAGTCATTGAACCTGCTGCAATCAGTGTCAATATAGCAACAAACCAAGCGTTTTTATTCTTTAACTTTTCTGGATTACTGATGAACGAAGCTAAAACCAGCCAAATGGAAAACACAGCCAAATTGAGACCTAAGCCCTGAAGATAAAACAGGTAGGAAAAAATCAATGTGCTGCCATAAATCAAAAAATCACTTTTTTTCATGTTTCAATTATTAGTTATTAAAAAGTACTTTGTATTTCAAAGTATAAGTTTAAATTTTTTTAATTCGTCTTTTTAATCAAATTTTCAAGAGCTGTCAAATGTTTCATAAAGGCCTCTCTCCCCTCTTCTGTTATCTGATAGGTTGTATTGGGTTTCTTACCAACGAATTTCTTGTTGACGAGTATAAAGCTTAATTTCTCTAATGCAGTGACATGACTCGCAAGGTTTCCATCTGTGACATCCAACAACTCTTTCATACTTGCGAAATCTATATAGTCATTTACCATTAAAGCAGACATAATTCCGAGCCGGATTCTACTTTCAAATGCTTTATTTAGTGATTCAATGTAATCTTTCATTTTTCATATTTGAAGTACATAATTGAACCATAAACGATATGAAGAACACCAAAACCTAATGTCCAAAACAAAAGTCCAAATCCTAAGAAAAAAGCTGAAAACAAGCCTAAAATGATTTCTATTAAACCAAGGTATTTAATGTCATGCAAAGTGAATTTAGAAGCATTGATCAAAGCCATTCCATAAAATAACAACATAGCAGGAGCAATAAGGGCAAACATTCCATGGTAAACCAAAATCAATGAAAACAAACCGCCCGCCATCAATGGAATTAACAAATGGATAAGCATACGTTTTGAACTAGATGACCAAATGGATTGCTTGTTTTTTTTCGATTTACGTATTGTGAAAAATAAACCCGAAGCTATTGCTCCAATCAACACCAATAAAGCATCTATAATAACAAAAGAAATACAAACACCATTAGTAGGTAAAGCGGCATTTGAGT
>CAZHPL010000274.1:0-4033 GCA_964534495.1 uncultured Lishizhenia sp. | reverse complement strand
AATGGCGGTAAACCAATGTATTCTTGGAGTATGCATGACATTTCAACGGTTGTGGCTTCTAAAGATCAGTTAAAAGATGCATTGAAAATGATCAATGTTGTTCCAAATCCTTACTATGCTTTCTCAGAATATGAAAGAACGAGATTGGAAACGAAAGTTAAGATAACTAATCTTCCTGAGAAATGTACAGTTAGAATCTACACATCAAACGGTAAACTAGTTCGTATCTTCAAAAAAGATAGTCCAGTTACTTCATTAGATTGGGATTTAACAAATAACAAAGCGATTCCAGTTGCTGGAGGTGTTTATTTAATTCATGTTGAAGTTCCAGGTGTCGGAGAACGAGTGTTGAAATTCTTTGGTGGAATGAGACAAGTTGACTTACAAGGTATTTAATTGCAAATTATATAACGAACAAAAATGGTTCAAAAAATAGCATTAGGTTTAGCACTTTTAGCAGCAACTTCGGTATATGCTGGTAATGAGGATCGCGTCGGTTCTGCAGGTGCATCAAATTTGTTGGTAAATCCATGGGCACGTAGTTCGGCTTTAGCTGATGCTGCCTATGCCAATACAAATGGTTTAGAAGCTACTTACAATAATATTGCAGGATTAGCTTTTACTGAGAAAACTCAGATAAAATTCAATTATTCGAATTGGATGGGTTCTGCTGGAATTGGTTTGAATGCCGCTGGTATTGCACAGCGTATCTCAGAATCGGATGTAATTGCAGTTAGTATTCAATCAATGAACTTTGGTGACATTCCAATTACTACGGTTGCGAATCCTGAAGGTAATATTGGTGTTTTTTCTCCGCGTTCTAACATTTTTAGTATTGGATATGCAAGAGAATTTTCATCAAGTATTTATGGTGGAATTAACTTCAAAGTAATTTCTGAGAACATTTCAAACTTAAAAGCTAATGGTATTGCAATCGATGCTGGTATCCGTTATGTTACAGGTGAAAATGATAATATCAAGTTTGCAATTTCATTGAAAAATGTTGGTCCAGTTATGAAGTTTAAAGGAGATGGTTTAGCACAACAAGCTACATATGTTTCTACTTCATTCATTGGTTCATTGGAAGAAAGATCAGCTACTTTCGAAATGCCTTCATTACTTTCAATTGGTGGTTCTTATGATTTTATCTTTAACGAGAGTAATAAATTGAACTTAGCTTTAGGATTCACAGCGAATTCATTTATGAAAGACCAATATAGAATTGGCTTGGATTACGCTTTAGTTACTGAAAAATTAGGTTTCAATTTACGAGCAGGATATTGTTACGAGAATGGAATCTTTTCACAAGAGAATCGTTCAAATGCTCTAGTGGGTCCTTCTGCAGGTTTTTCAATTGATGCTTTAGTTGGTAAAAACAAAAGCGCTTTAGGAATTGAATATTGTGCTAGAATGGCTGGGATTTTTGGAGTTATTCATACAGTTGGAGCAACTATCAGTTTAAAATAAAATTTTTTATACATTTGTGTAGCAAGAGAGTCCTTATGGGCTCTCTTGTTTTTGTTTACTAAAATCACAAAACATGTCAACTATTAATTATTACACAGCAGAAGGATTACAAAAATTGAAGGATGAATTATATCATTTAAAGACTGTTCAACGTCCTGCCATTTCTGAGCAAATCGCTGAAGCACGTGATAAAGGAGATTTGTCGGAGAATGCAGAGTATGATGCCGCTAAGGAAGCGCAAGGGATTCTAGAAATGAAAATTTCTAAAATGGAAGCGATTATTGCAAATGCTCGTTTAATTGATGAAACACACATGGACAATTCAAAAGTGTATATTTTGTCCAAAGTGAAAATTAAGAATCAATTGAATGGTATGGAAGTCGAATACACATTGGTTGCAGAAAATGAAGCCGATATCAAATTGAAAAAGATTTCTGTTGATTCTCCAATGGGAAAAGGTTTGCTTGGTAAAAAGAAAGGTGATATTGCAGAGGTTCAAACTCCAGCAGGGTGCATGAATTTTGAAATTGTTGATATTTCAAGATAATGAGCACAATCTTCAAGAAAATTATTGATCGCGAAATTCCATGCTTTTTAATACATGAGAACGATCTTTTCATGGCTTTTTTGGATGTTAATCCGCTAGTAGATGGTCATACTTTAGTAATTCCAAAAGTAGAAATAGATTACATTTTTGATTTGGAAGACGATTTACTTGCAGAAATGATGGTTTTTGCCAAGGAAGTTTCAAAGTTGCTAAAACGTTCTTTTGATTGCAAGAAAGTAGGAATTGCTGTTGTTGGTTTAGAAGTTCCACACGCTCATATTCATCTTATCCCAATTAATTCGATTCGAGATATGAATTTCGAAAACGAGAAAAAACCATTTGATCCAATTTATTTGAAAAGCGTTCAAGAAAGAATCCTAAAATAAGTAATATGCGTTTCTCACTCATCTTTAGTTTCGTTTTTACTGTTCTAACTTCATTTGCAGGAAACGATGATTCACTGAATATCTTATTCATTGGTAATTCATTTACACACATGAATGTGATGCCTAAGATTTTTGAGAAATTGTGCAAAGACAAAAATAAACTTGTTCATGTACAAATGAATACACAGGCTGGAGCTTCGTTTCAGGTTCATTCTTCACGTGATGATATGTTCGCAGCAATTCGCAGTAGAAAATGGGATTACGTAATTCTACAAGGTTATTCAAGAGAGTTCGCAATGCCTTATGATAAAATTGATGTAGAATCTCTACCTTACTTATCTAAAATTGTTGATTCTATTAATCTCTATAGTCCTTGTGCAAACAAGTTTTTTTATTTGACTTGGGGTTATAAATTTGGTTACAAAGAAATGACTACGAACGATACGTATGATAAGATGGCCGAAAATATTATCAATGGCTATAAATACATCAGTAGTTGTTATGATTTTCCGATTGTACCCGTTGGTATCGTTTGGAAAAATGTTCGAACAAAGTATCCTGAGATTAATTTGTATGTTGAAGACGATGCCCACCCTAACAAAAATGGATCTTATTTAGCAGCTTGTACTTTTTACGCAGCTATTTTTCGTGAAAGCGTCGAAGGTGCCATAACATCAACAATTGACGCTAAAACAGCTCAAATTATCCAAAAAGAAGCTTCAGATTATGTATTGGCTAATTTGCATGATTTGTATTTGGATAGAAATTACTTTGATATTCTACCTGAAAGAACAAATACAGGAAAATACAAGTTGACTTTGAATGCAGAATTTTCAAATGCTGCGACGTATTCTTGGGATCTTGGAAATGGTGTCAAAAAAGAAGGAAAACAGTTGGTTTACTTTTATAAAAAGCCGGGTAAATACAGAGTAAAACTCACAGTAAATGATATTTGTGGAACGCGTAACTTTTCTAAAGTTGTCAAGTTCGAGTTTCCTAAAAAGCCGAGTAAACATAAAAAGTCATCCCCGAAAAAAACTACAAACGCTAATCGTAAAAATTAATTTCTTTTACGTAATCTGATTGTTTTTAATGCTTTATCGTAAATTTCTTCTAATGGTTCAATGTATTTTATCATTACCGTAAAGGAGAGCATTGCCATTAAAGAAATTGCAATCGATTCATAAGGACTCAAATTCGAGTCGAACACGTTTGGTTTTAATCCAAATCCAAAGATTCCTCCGTAAAGAATGATTACGTGAACAACATAAATAGGAAGTGTATTTTGACCTAATTTCAAAAAAAGCGGAGCTTTGATTTTAAAGTTTCCATCGACTAACATTAAAATTCCTAATAAAAATACTACTTGACCATATCTTACAAAAGAAGTTGCATTCAATTCAAAAACGCCGTGTTTAACCAAGCCAATTGACTCTGTAAATGTGTCAATTTGTGCTAACATTCCTTGTGCAAAGCCAAATAGAATAGCTCCAACTACAATAAAAGTTAGTCCAAACCAATTTTCACGCGTTTTAGCCTCATATTTACGAATAATGCTACCCAACATACCACCAAGTAAAACATAACCAGAATAACGCAGGATACTAAAGTCTGAGTATTGTCCGTAGAACAT
>CAZHPL010000273.1:0-4037 GCA_964534495.1 uncultured Lishizhenia sp. | reverse complement strand
ATGAAGCATTTTTAGAAAATCAATCATCGAATAACGACATCCACTATTGGGTCGGTCAACTCGGACTTTTGCCTCATCCTGAAGGTGGGTTTTATAAAGAAACCTATCGCTCCTTCGAGAAAACAGCTTCCCCTGAACGCAGTCTTTGTACGTGTATTTATTTCTTATTGACCTCGGAAAATGTTTCACGCTTTCACCGTATCAAAAGCGATGAGCATTGGTTTTATCATGCAGGGTCACCTTTAACAGTTCACATGTTGACCGAAAACGGACACGAACAACTACATATCGGTACAAACTTGGAAGCAGGTCAAACTCCTTTTGCAACCGTACCGAAAAACACCATTTTTGGAAGTTCCGTTCAAGCAGAAAATAGTTACAGTTTGGTGTCTTGCGTAGTGGCACCTGGCTTTGATTTTGCTGATTTTGAACTCTTCGAACGCGACTTTCTTTTGCAAGCCTTTCCAGGAAATGAAAACATCATCCTAAAACTAACCTAATATGAAATCAACAGTATTAATCAGCTTTCTCATGCTAACCCTTTCACATTTCGCCCAACAAAAAGTCATGGTATTTGGGCATCGTGGTTGTCGCGGGTATTTTCCCGAAAACTCAATTGTTGCTTTTCAGGAAGGAATGAAAATGGGCGCTGATGGTATTGAATTGGATGTTGTGGTCAACAAAGACAAACAATTGGTGGTTTCACACGAACCTTTTTTTCAAAAAGAATATTGCCTTGATCCGAATGGAAAGGACATTACGGACGAGAAAAAATACAACACGTATTTGATGACGCAAAAGGAAATTGAAGCATTTGATTGTGGAACTAAATACTACGGAAAATTTCCAGATCAAAAGAAAATGAAGGTGGTGAAACCGCTTTTTAGCACGTTTACACAAGAAGTAGCGGCACCGAATACAATTGTATTATTTGAGATAAAATCGGAGAAAGAAGAATACAATATTTCACAGCCTGAGCCGAAGCCTTATGTGGAATTAATCAAAAAAGAATTGGAAGCATATCCTTATCCAAACAACATCATTATCATGAGTTTCGACCCGGAAATCATGGAGGAAGTACACAAGCAAATTCCGCAATACCGCACCGTTTATTTAACTTATTTACCAAAGTCGGCGGAGAAGTTTTTGAAGGAAATCAGTTTTAAACCAACCGCTTTAGGGATGTTTTATCCAACGGTTTCGAAAAAAGACGTTGCACATCTACATGCCAATGGTATTCAGCTTTTCACGTGGACAGTAAACGATGTGAAAAGCGCTAAAAAGTTGGTAAAACTTGGGGTTGATGCGTTGATTACGGATTATCCGAAATTGATCATAGAAAACAAATAGTCTTAACCCGTATCAAGGTAATATTGAACTTGACGTAGTAGTTTTGTCCTTAAAATAGTAAATATGAAAGTAGTTGGATTTGGCGCAAGCGGAAGTCGTTCTTCCATCAATCAGCAATTCGCGACGTATGTTGCAAAAAAACTAAATCAAAACGCAATGATTTTACACATTGCAGACTTTCCACTACCGATTTACACGATAGAGGAGGAGCATGCAAGTGGTATTCCCGAAAATGCGATTGCCTTAATGGAGCAAATAAACGAAGCCGATGTGTTGGTGATTTCCCTAGCTGAGCACAATGGTTCGTATACCAGTTTTTTCAAAAATACCTTTGATTGGCTTTCACGCCACAAAGCAGCCGTTTTTGAAGGTAAAAAACTCGTTTTGTTGGCAACAGCACCTGGACCACGTGGCGGTTTGGGCGTATTAGAAGCAGCAACCAATCGTTTTCCACGCCATGGAGGAGAAGTAATCGTTTCTTTTTCTTTGCCACATTTTAACGAAAACTTCCATGCTGAACAAGGCATTTTACAGGCAGATAAAAAACAAGAACTTGAAGAGGCATTGGGAGTAATCATGAGCGCATTGTAGTATATTTCTATAGCGCCTTTCCAAGCCCGCAACGCCATCGCGCCCGTCTGCGTCTGCAAGTTGCCTCGCGATGCTACTACGCTACTTTAAAAGCAAAAGAGCTTCCTCTGGTCGCTTTTTCCTTTTTGTAGCTGTGTGCTTCGCATCGACAAGCTTTCCGTCTCCACCGGGGCGGGGATTTCTATTTCTCGCATTTGCTCGAATTGACGAATGGTGGGTGGTCTAAGCGAAAATGCAAGGCATTTTCGCTATTTCATATAAACTGAAAGTCATTTCGAGGGTAACGAGAAATCTAATGAAGCTAGGAAGAAGATTGATCAATTTTAGTATAATCCCACCTACTTCAAACTTCTAAAATGCTCGAATTTATCTTTGATAAACAGCACCAATTCCATTTCAGATGCCGTTTTCAAAAAGTCTGGGTCGACATTGAGAAAGGTAACAAAATCGTCAAACTCTTCTTCGTCTAATTCAATGATTTCGTAAGCAACGTATAAACGTAATAATTCTTGTACCACTTTTTTCTGATTGTCTTTGTATTGTTGTTGCGCGATCCATTGCTTGTTTTGCTCTTTTTTCGAGAAAGCTTGGTACAAGGCCGTAATTGGGCTTTGCAAAGCCTCAATACCGGAAACCTGTCTGGTTTCTCTCAAAGCAAGTGATTCTCGTTCTTTCTTGATTTGCTCCAATGTTTTAAGTGGGCGTACCACAACTTCCTTGATTTCTTTTGGTAGAGGTTCAATGTAGGCTAAGACTTGACATTGACAGTTCGAATCAGGTGCTGCAATAAATTCATAAATGGGATAACCTTTCACCGATAAAGCAATTTTATCACCAGGTTTCGAATAGGCCGAAAAATCACCATCTGGCTGACCGAAAACACCACGCCCCGTCGTTTTATTGATAACCATCAAATTGTAGAAATTCTGAGGGCGAAGAGTGTCCATTACTTTTCCTTTCACCCAAACTTTTTCACATTGGGCAAAAAGACCAACCGACACCAATAAAAATATAGATAAACCAATAACTTTTTTCATCTTACAGATTTTCCAAGTACCAATCGAGATTCAAATCTCCGAATAAATAAACTAAAAACGGAAGAATAAATAACAGAATCCATGCCAAAACGATAACGAATTTGAATACTGCGCTAGCATCTTTTGCAACAGGAGCTATCAACACTGCATTCACGTGCGAAGCCATTATTTCTTCCTCAATTTCTCCTCCTTGTTCCGTGTATTGTTTTAAAGCAGGAACATCTGACACCAAGATGTTTTTTATCAAGTAATAATCTCTATCGCTCAATTCATCATAGCTGACTTCATAATTAATGCCTTCTTCCAGCATGGTTTTACGGAGCCAAATATTGCGCTGCATACTTCGAATGCGAATGGCCATAAAAAATCCGATAGCCATCACTAACCAAGAAGTTGTAAACCAGCCAAAAGCGATAAGTATTAAGGAAGAAATAAGAGAAAAAAGTAGTAAAAAAGTATCACGGTGTTTTCTAGCAAACAATTTAAAAAGCTGTCCACCATCTAAAGGGTCAAGCGGAAGTAAATTCATTAAATTCAGAAAAATAAAAAGAAAGGAAAGTGTTAGCGCAAAATCTGATTTTAAATGAACAGAGAAATAGAGTAGGGAAGACCCAATGATGACTCCCGGAAAAGGACCTGCAACCGTTACAAGAAAACTCTCTCGCTGTGAATATTTTTCCTTACTGCCTTGTACAAACGCGCCCATGAGTGGTATGAATAACATTCTAACGTTTTCATAGCCAAAATATTTCATGGCTAGAAAATGACCGAATTCATGAATGAATAAAACGGCAATTAAACAAAGAATGAATAACAGTTGATCCGAAAATACCAGTAAAAAAACGCCAATAAATAGAATGATTGTGAAAACAGTAAGTCCCCAATTACTTTCGACTTTTACTTTTTCTAAAGCCGGTTTTGGTGGATACAGATAGTCTTCACTCATGGATTACATTCCTGGCATTCCACCCATTCCTTTGAGCTTGCTCATCATGCCCATCATATTGCGTGGATTACTCATCAATTTCATCATTTTTCGCAGGTCCTCGAATTGCTTGA